>CAKSUH010000047.1 GCA_934500855.1 uncultured Eubacteriales bacterium | reverse complement strand
CCGAGATTCAGGCAAAGACCCCAGACGGGCAGGCGAAGGTCATCCCGCAGTATGTCCTGACGGGGACCCCCTATGATAAAGGTCACGCGCTGAAAATAACGGTTCAATGAACGAAGCCCCAACCGCACGGTTGGGGCTTCGCTGACTGTAGACAAAGCAGTGAAAGTTTTCGCCCGCCTTTTGGGGGAGGCGGCGCAGGGCGGGGCGCGAAGCCCTCTTATCGGCGCTTTCTTTTTGCTGTCATTTGTTTGTGCATTTGTTTCTTCCCTGCCTCACACTTCCCGAAGCCGGAGGGTGTCCGGGTCGAGTTCCTCATAGGAATCCAGGCAGCAGTCAGCCACGCCGCCAAGCTCCGCGCGGTTTCCGACGCCAACCGTTTGCATGCCTGCGGCAATTGCCCCCCGAATGCCCGCCAGGGAATCCTCAAAGACCACGCAGGCAGACGGCGGGACCCCAAGCCGGCTCGCGGCGGTGAGAAAGATTTCGGGGTCCGGCTTTGCATGTCGGATGTCATTGCCCGTGACGGTCGCATCAAACAGGTCCCGGACACCCAGCTTTTCCAGCACGAGGCGGGCGTTCTTACTCGAGGAACAAAGCGCAATCCGGATGCCCCTGTTTCGGAGCGTCCGAATCAAGGCAAAGGCGCCCGGATAGACATCGTTCTCTCCGATCCCCTGCAACATCTGCACATAGCGGGTATTTTTCAGGTCTGCCAGACGAGCCTTTTCGGCATCCGCAAGCTCAATATGATTGTATTTCAGAATTTCGTTCAGGGATTCCGTGCGCGGAATGCCGCGAAGTCGGAGATTAACCGTTTCATTGAAATCCAAACCGTTCTCATCCGCAACGGATTTCCACGCCAGATAGTGACAGCGGTCGGTGAATACCAGCACGCCGTCCAGATCGAACAGACACGCCCGAACAGGTTCCTTGTTTTCCGTTTGTTTCATAGTGCCGTCAGTCATGCAGTCCTTTCGCGCGCAGGTACGGCATCACCCCTGCCGTGGCATTGGAGCGAACCGGCATCTTCGGCTCTTTGCAGAAGATTCATAACCCGCTCCCTTCCCGTTGCCCGGCTCCGACCTCTTTCAGCGCCTGCTTCTTCCGCTCGGTCGCGTCTGCCAGATAGCGCGCAACCGACGCCATATAGTTCAGCGTTGGCTGCAACAGCCCGGCGGGAATCCTGCCGTGAAAGTTATCCGCCTCCAGGGTCAGCTCCCCTTCATAATCGATCTCTGCCAGCGCGTCCGTCACCGCCTCCCAATCGGTTGCGGTTGACTGGAACGGCAGGGTGTGCAGGTCAGCCTTTCCGTCCGTATCATGTATATGGAGCACATGCAGATGCTTTTTTCCCAGCGTGCGAATCAGGTCCTCGGGGCGGTGGTTGGTCACCGTGCAATGCCCGATATCCAGGCAGGCGACAAACCACTCGCTGTCCAGCATTTCCATATAGTCCAGAAATTCACGCGGGGTCGAGCAGACCGAATCCACAATCGAGCGCCCGAAACGGTTGCGCTGCCACATATTTTCAACCGCAACCCGAATGTGGTAGGCACGGCACAGCGGCAGAAGCGACTCGTAAAACGCAAGGTTCTGTTCCTTCAGTTCTGCGGCGCAGTCAGCCCATCTCAGATGCTGCCAAGGATGAACCACAATTGCCTTTGCGCCAACGATGGCGGCGATCTCCATTGCGCGCCGCAGTTTTTCCGGGAGCACCCGATTCATTTCGATGTGCTCCGGGGTGTCATCCCGATAGGAGGTCGGGTAAGGCGCGTGGGATTGGTTGCAAACCATGCCGCAGGCATCGGCAATCCGTCGCACCTCCTTTGCCCGCGCCTCCCCTTCTGCGCCCTCAAAATATCCGTCTGTATCAATCTGGCAACAGATCGACAGGTCAAAGCAGTCAAAGCCTGCCTGCCGCAACATCGGAATGCCGTGCGCGTAATCCGTCAGTGCCGGAACAAAGCCCGTGTTGGTTGCGATCTTCATTTTTCCTCTTTTCCCTTTCTCATCGGTGTCGCCACAGGACCTACCGGTCAGTACGGCTTGGTCCATTTATTGTCGGTATCCATTTCATCGTAGTCCGTGCGGGACTCGGTCGGCGCTTCGGTAACATCACCGGAGTCGGTTGCGGAGAGTTGCGCGGTCGGCTTGGTCCCCGTCGGAGTCGATGTGCCGGGCTTATTCTCTCCCGCATCGGTGCAGGAAACCGCGGCAAGCAGGAATGCAAGCAGGAACAGGACCAGCAGGGTCGGTATGATGTATTTCATAAGATCCCCTTCTTTCCGCTCCGGTTCAGGTTGCACCGGAGACAAGCGATTTCAGATAGGCGTTACCGGCATATTCCGCGTCCCCGAGTGCCATGGCTGCAATGCCCCGGACCGAACGCACATGGTCTGCCTCCACGATTTCGGAATGGTACATCATCTCCTCCTCGCCGAACAGGAAGGTCACGGCGGCAACCATCACATATTCCTCCTCTGCGTCCAGGCCGTAAACACAGCCCCGGAACAAGAGCGTCTTTCCGTCCTCACTCTCGCTCCAATAGATCCGGTTGACCTGCTTTTTGTCCCGCCCGCCGAGCAGCTGCAGATTGTAGACCTCGCCGCCGAGTTTGGTTGCTTCCAGATCGGCTTTTTTCACCAGAAACAGTTCATAGGTGACAGCATGCCCGACCTCCGCAAGGTAATCGGAAAGCGTTTTCGCAATCGCGCCGGAAATCTGCATTGCATTGGGTGCCTCGGTGCGGATGGCGGCACCGGCATTCATCACGAAATCCTCCTGCCGGTAGGTGTAGGTCGAAAAGCAGCACAAAACCGTCTCCGAAGTTGCCTCGTAGCGGAAGGAAGACTCCGCGCCTGCCGAAACGAGCCGATCGCCGTCCTTCAGGCTCCAGCTGATTGATGTTTCGCCGTTGTAGCTGTCAAAATCCGGCTTCAGGATGCCCTCTGCCGCAACGGCACGGGTGATGCTCCAGACCGCGCCCGCATCGTTCACTGCCGCGGTCCCGTTCCCGCTCTTGTAGAAAAACGCGTGATTCGCCGTTGCTTTTTCCGATTCCGCGAGATGTAGCCGCACCGTGTTCTCAAGATTCACCGTCACTTTTGCATCTTTCGTGCAGAGTAACGCATGAACCGCATTTGCACACCCCTGCGGGTTATAGTTGAGGGTGCTGTTTCCTTTCAGATTCAGCACAACATTGGAGTTATAGTGGAAATAGAAGATCGCGCGGTTTCCGATTTGGTTGGGAGCCGTACTCCCTCCCGCCTGCGTAAGCGTAGAATTTTCAACGGTTATCGTGATGTCATTGAGTCCCTTCTCGTTATAGGTTGCAATCAGCGAATCCCCTTTTCCGGAAGGCTTGATGATTGTGGAATTGACAATATTCAGCTTTTGCGGAATGCCGACAACATCACTGCAAATTTTCGCAAAAAGCGCACCGCCAACCGTCCACTCCACATTGTCCAATGTGCCGATGAGTTCGGTTCTGTTATTCTTGTTTGAGTTCCAGAAACAGAACCCGTTCGTTGTATCCAGCTTCAGATTTTTCAGCGTGAAGCTGTCGCAGAACTGAAAAGTATACCCTCCGGATGCGGTGATTTTGTGCATGGCATCGCCGCCGTCAATGGTAATGTCTTTGTAGATATAATAGTAGGCTTTGCTGTTTATCGTCATTGACAGATCCCGCAGAAGCGTGATGGTGTCCCCGTCCTTGGCAGCTTTTATTGCCGCCTCCAGCGTTGCATACTCGGTCTCGCCGATTTTCGCCTCATTCCCTCCGTCCTCTGCGACAGCGGGAAGCACGGCGGCAATTCCGGTTGCCAGAACCATCAGGACTGCCAGGAGCATGGATAAAGCGCGTTTGGATTGTTTCATCGTTTTTCCCCTTTTCTTGATTTATCTGCTTTCACCGTTCGGTGCAACAGTCAAAAATGAACGAAAACGGCTGAACGCCATATGTCGGACACATGGTTGATCAGCCGTTTTTTACCTTGCACTCCGCATGATTTCCCCTTCGGGATTGCCGGATTCATCGTCCGTTCACGAACAATCCCGCAACGGCTTACAGGATAATTATATCTCTTTTCGGCGGCGCTTGCAAGGCTTGTGGCGGTCATTTTGCGGATTATCCTATACATTTGCGGGACAGCGTCCGTTGGCTTTTGTAGATAATCTCCAAATTAAAAAACGCTTTTTTGTCAAATGTGTTCTGCGTAAGGGTCCTTTTCTTCGGTTTGGTTCTTCCGTCTCCATTCGGTCGGCGGCATACCGTAGCATTCGGTAAACACATGGCGGAAATGCCGGGAGCCGGAAAAATGCAGCATTTCCGAAATTTCCTCCACCGTATACTTCGTTGTGGACAGCAACTGCTTGGAAAACTCCACCCGCTTCAGCATAATATACTTTGCGGGCGAAATTCCGATATTCTTCGCAAACATGCGGGAGAGCGTCCGCTCGCTGATGTAAAAAGTGAGGCTGAGGGACGCAGGCGTCAGCTGCTCCAGGCGCAGATTGACCGAAATATACTCCAAAATCTGATTGAACGCCACCCGCTCCGGTTTTTCCTGCTTCTTCTCCAGACGGGTCACCATCCGCTCCAGAACCTCCATCACCAGCTTCATCAGGCGAAAGTTATCCCGGCGCGGATTCTGATAATCAAACTCCATCAGAATCCGATGAATCTCGTCCAGCTTGTCCTCGCTGTCCATCTGAACCACATACACCGGCTCGTTCAGGTTGTAGGTATACATCAGCGCGTCCGCAAAGCGCCCGGTAAAGTTGAACCACTTCTTTTCGTAAGGATCGTTCCTGTCGGAATACCATTTGGCGGGAATTGCGCGGTTAATGATGTATGTATCGCCCGCATGCACCTCATAGCGCTTTCCCTCGGTCTCAATGTACCCCTTCCCGCTCATGACATATTCCAGCACCACGGTATAGGGCGCGATTCGGTTTTTTCGGGAGATCTGGCAGTAATAATCTGCCGATGGGTGCGTAATCCCCGCAATCAGCGGCCAGAACTGCTTCTTGGCTCCCCGGAGATCGTTGGAATAAAAATAGTAATCCTCGGTCAGCGAGTTGACCACCGAGTCGATTCTGCGGTACTTTTTGTAAAACTCTTCCATTTTCTCCATGCTTCTCTGCCCGTCCATCGTTTCCTCCTCCTCGCCGGCGGTGTAACGCCTGTTTTTTACAGTATACCACATTTGCCCGACTTTTGCAAGAGGA
This sequence comes from uncultured Eubacteriales bacterium, assembly GCA_934500855.1. Taxonomy (GTDB): domain Bacteria; phylum Bacillota; class Clostridia; order Oscillospirales; family CAG-272; genus UMGS1865. The sequence continues at coordinate 3,412 of CAKSUH010000047.1, read as the reverse complement.
CAAAACAGGGAACGGGCTGTAAAAAGCCCTTTGTGTCGGCGGGAGTCGATGGGTTCCCGACCGCAGATTTCCCGCAGAGCACGAGCGCTTTTTTGACGCAAAACCGGCGCCTGTTACGGAAATCGTAACAGGCGCCGGTTTTGCGCGGTGTTGCCTTAAAATGAATTTTTTCAGCTCCGATTCCGGAAATCCGTCCCCCGCTTTACTCTTCCTTCGGGTCCTTTTTGAAAACCGTCAGCAGGGTTCCGATAACCGAAATTCCGATCCATGCCCAAATCAAACGGTCCCATGTCGGCGCTTGGGGGTCCCCCGCCAGAAACGAAAACAGCACATTCGCGCCGGACGCGAAAAGATAGCCGAAACAGTCCAATACGCCGTTTGCGCCCGAAACCTTTCCCGTCTTTCCGAGGCTCGGAATGTAGATTGCCCACATCAGCGAGGACACGCATCCGATCAGCAACAGCGCCATGAGAAGCCCGATCAGGCTCCACCACAGAGAGTTTGCCAGCAAAACCGTAAGGAACGCCGCTCCCGACAGGACAAACAGCACCAAAATCACGGGCTTCGTTCTCCCCTTGCTGATATGGTACAGAAACAGCGCAATAAACGAACAGCTCGCTATCACAATCGAAATCACCGACGCGACCGCTTTGGAAAACTCTGCGGTCTGCCCCAAATGCCCCTGCACAAAAGACGGAATCCAGTAATTGATGGTGGTATTCGCCGTTTCGATCAGTCCGCCGATGAGGAGGAAATACACAAAGCTCGGAAGTCGGAAAATCTTCAGAATCTCGTTCCATGTCATGCGTTGCCGCGCCGAGCCGACCTGCCCGCTTCCGAAATGTCCGCCCTTCTCCATTCTGCGGATGAACAGCCAAACGGCAGCCGCCACCGCCAGCGTAATGCCTCCCGAGATGAGGAACGCCGTTTTCCACGCAAAAAGGGAAACGAACACAGAGGCAATAAAAACACCGAAATAGCAGGAGAAATTGAAGAAGGTGCAGATGATCCTCGCCTCCTTCGGGTCGGTATTCTCCGCAATCAGCTTCATCATCGGTCCGCGGAGCATGGAAAGCCCGTAGCCGAACACGGCAAAGCAAAGCAGCGCGATCCAGTAAATGTCCGTCAGCGGAAAGACGATAATCGAAATTCCCGACAGCGCAAAACCGAGCACGATCATGCGACGGGGCGGCAAAAAGTCCCCGATAATCCCGTTAATCAGCTGTCCCGCCGCGTAAAAGATCATATACAGCGACTGAAAGCTGTCCAACTCCAGATTGGAAAAGATCTTTTCGTCGATGATGTCGGTTCTCGACAGCCCTAACAGCTTGCGGATAAAGTAGCTTGCAAGATACGCCAGACAGAAAGCAACCCCGATCAGAATTGCCTTGCCGCCCGCATTGTTTTTTCCTGTGTTCCGTTCCGAATTCATGTCCGTTACCGAGTTCTCCTGTCTTTTATAATCAAACGCAGGGGTATTATACCATGCTTTGTGTTTTTTGTCAAGTGTTTCTCTTCACCGAACCCGACCGTCCCTGTTTTCTCTTGACATTTTTCTCTTTTCGGTGTATAATGGTGTATCATAAGGGAGTCTCCGGAAATTCCCGCGCATCGGTCCGCGCGATTTTCGGATATTCCGGTAATAACTCCGAGGAGGGACTTTTTACCATGCTTTCTGCCGCTTACAGTGCGGGGCTTGCCGGAATCGACGGGTTTCCCGTGACCGTGGAATGCAATGTGCGCGACAAGCTGGAGGGCTTTGAGCTGGTCGGTTTGCCCGACGCCGCCGTGCGCGAAGCCAAGGAGCGGGTCTGGAACGCCTGCGTGAACAGCGGGTATCGGTTTCCCTACGCCCGCATCACCGTGAATCTGGCGCCTGCCGACCGCAAGAAGGAAGGGACTGCCTTTGACGCGGCAATCCTGACCGGGATTTTCCGCAGCTGCGGCATCATCCGTCCGACCGTCTCGCTTGCGGGAAAGTGCATCATCGGGGAGCTGTCGCTCTCGGGCGAATTCCGTCCCGTGCGCGGAGTCCTCTGTATGTGCGTTGCCGCCCGTGACGCGGGGCTTTGCGAGGTATTCGTTCCCGCGCAGAACGCCGCCGAAGCCGCGGCGGTGGAGGGCATTTCGGTCTATGCGGTGCACGGAATGCGCGAACTGGTGGACCATCTCAACGGGACCGCGCCGCTCTCCCCCGTTGTCTGCGACCGTTCGGGGTTTACCCGCGCGTTCGGCGTTTCGACGGTGGATTTCATCGACATCCGCGGGCAGGCGATGGCAAAGCGCGCGATGGAGATTGCCGCTGCGGGCGGGCACAACATTCTGCTGATCGGACCTCCCGGCACGGGAAAGTCCATGCTTGCAAAGCGCCTGCCGTCGATTCTTCCGCCGCTGACCTTTGCCGAAGCAATCGAAACGACCAAAATTCACTCGGTTGCGGGCACGCTCCCTGCGGGGGTTTCGCTTCTGACCGAGCGCCCGTTCCGCTCGCCGCACCACACGATGAGCCCGGTGAGTCTGGTGGGCGGCGGGGCGAATCCGCTCCCGGGCGAGATTTCGCTTGCGCACAACGGGGTTCTGTTTCTGGACGAGCTGCCCGAATTTCCGAAGCAGGTGACCGACACGCTCCGTCAGCCGCTTGAGGATCGCCGTGTGACGATCACGCGGGCGAGCGGGCGGGTAACCTTTCCGTGCTCGTTCATGCTGGTGGCGGCGATGAACCCGTGTCGGTGCGGGTATTTCGGGCATCCGACGCATCCCTGCACCTGCAAGCCCGCCGATGTGGCGCGGTATCTTGCGCGGGTAAGCGGTCCGATGCTGGATCGGATGGACATTCAGATTGAACTGCCGTCGCTGTCGTTTGACGACTTATCGAAGCCCGATCCGCGCGCCGAAACCTCCGCTGTGATTCGGGAACGGGTCACGCGTGCGCGGAAGTATGCCGCCGAGCGGATGGGTGCCGGCTCCGGTATTTTCTGCAACGCTCAACTGAACGAAGCGGCGATTCAGAAGTACTGTCAGGTAGACGATGACGCGTCGGCTTTGCTTCGTGCGGCATACGACCGCATGGGGTTAAGTGCGCGGGGATACGGTCGCATTCTCCGTGTTGCGCGGACGATTGCGGATCTCGATTCCAGCGAAGTGATCCGCGCGCCGCACATTGCCGAGGCAATCCAACTCCGCACCCTCGACCGTCCGATGAAGGTTTGAATGAGGGGGAGGGTGAGGAAGACCTTGGAGGCGCAGGAACCCCTCTTTCGGAGAGGGGTTCCTACCCTCCAAACCTCCCTGACCTCCCGAGAACTTCCCCCAAGCGCACCCGCCCGGGCAGAGCGAAGATTTGGTTCGCTGTGTTTTAGGCGGGTGCACTTGGGGGAAGTTTTTTGTTGGTTTGGGAGGTGCGGATTTGTTG
>CAKSUH010000046.1 GCA_934500855.1 uncultured Eubacteriales bacterium | reverse complement strand
AGTCTGCCTTCCCGCTCCAACCGATCCAGCAGGCGCGACAGCTCCTTGATGCCGATGTCCTGTGCAATGCTGTCGTAACCGGTATCCAAGCCGAGTTTTTCCAACATTCGCGTGTTGTTGTTCCGCATTGCGCCGATGTGCAACTCGCTCCGGATGTCGTATTTCGCGTACAGACCGAGCAGGAAGTAGGTGAAGTACCCCTTAAAGCGGCACGCCTCGTCCGCGCTGATGCCCTTTCCTTCTCTCGCGGCACGGAAGATGCGATCCGCTTCGGCACGGTCTGCGATGGGATAAACGCTTTCGAGTGCGGTATCGCTTGCGCAAGTGCCGACCGCGATGAACGCCTGCAGGCGCTGTTCCGCGGCGCGTTCGAGGTCATCCAGATTGGCGATCTTCCCGCACAGCCCTGCCAGACGGTCGATGTAGGACGGGTACGCTTCGGCTTCGGCGTTCATGATCTTATCCGCGCGGAATGCGGGCGTGCCCCTGAAGGCGTAGCCCTTCTTTGCGATGGCTTCAAAGGTTGAAAGGTCGTCGAAAATTTCGTTGGTGGTAAACACCCGTTTTACGCCCGACTGCTCGATCAGCATCTGCGGCGTGACCTGATGCTCCTTCAGATACGCATTGCACTGCGTGCGGATTTTCTCGGCGTTCTTTTCGTTAATCTCGAGCGTACAGCCGAAATAGGTTTCCAGTTCGGTCTGCGACCAATGCATAAGCGGGTTGCCGTAGGCAGTGCCGAGCACGCGGCAATACGCCCCGAACTTCTCCGCCCACGGACGGTTGCCCGTGATGCAGTCCTCGTCCACGCCGTAATTCCGCATCAGCCGCCATTTATAATGGTCGCCGCCAAGCCAGATTTTTGCGATGTCGTCAAACGGCTTGTTTTCAAGGATTTCCTTCTCGGGCAGGTGGCAATGGTAGTCAAAAACCGGCATCCCCTCGGCATAGTCGAAGTACAGTCGCTCCGCCGTCTTGTTGGACAGCAAAAAATTTCGTTTCAGGTAACTCATGGTTTCTCCTTTTTTAAGGCCTTGGGGCTTTGCCCCAAACCCTACTTGAAAACTTCCCCCAAGAAGGTTTCAAGACTTTCAAGAACTTTCATCAAAGTTTTTTTTCTGTCTTTGGGTTGTTCTGATAGTTTACAGCGTGACGCCTGTTTTGAAAAACGCGATTTCCCGTAAATCTTCGCTTTTCGCTCGATAATCGCCGTTTGCGGTGCAGAGGATCAGCGACCAGAGCGCGTCCGCATCCATCGGCTCGGCGTTGAAGTCAATCCAACCGGACTTCTTTTGGGCAAGTGCGCTGTTGGTTGCGATTTTCAGAGTCGGTACAAAGGTAGAAAACGGCGTACCCCTGCCTGTTGTGAACAACACCAGCTGACATCCTGCGGCGGCAAGCGCGGTTGCGGCGATGAGGTCGTTTCCCGGCGCGTTCAATACGCTGACTCCCGATTCCTTCACGCGCCCCGCATAGGGCAGAACATCGCAGATTGCGGTATGCCCTGCCTTTTCGATGCAACCGAGAGACTTTTCCTCCAGTGTTGTAATCCCGCCCGCGCGGTTTCCGGGACTGGGATTTTCGTAAACGGGAAAGCCCTGCGCCGTGTAATAATCGCGGAAATCGGTAATCAGCCTGCAGTAGCGCGCATAGGTTTCGCGGTCGCGGCAACGGTTCATCAGCCGCTGTTCCGCGCCGAACATCTCGGGCACTTCGGTCAGAACCGCGCGCCCGCCGCAGGCGACCAGACGGTCGGACATCTGCCCGACAAGCGGATTGGCGGTCAGTCCCGAAAAGCCGTCGCTTCCCCCGCATTTCAGACCAATGCAGAGTTGCTCCAACCCCACCGTTTCCCGCGACATTTCCGCCGCGCGGTCGGCAAAATCGCAGAGCGTCCGATAGCCTTCGGTCAGTTCGTCCTCCACCTCCTGACAGGTCAGGTAGGCAACATTGTCGCGGTCGGAAAGTTCCTCGCGGATGTCGCACAGACGGTTGTTCTCACAGCCAAGCCCCACAAACAGGACAAACGCGGCATTGGGGTTGCGCGCAATCGAGCAGAGCAGTTCCCGCAGGTTTGCCGCATCCTGTCCCAGTTGGGAACATCCCCACGGATGGGTCAGGGCATAGATGCCGTCCAATGACCCCCTGATCAGCTTCTGCGACACACGCTCCAAGCGTTTGCAGATTCCGTTCACGCATCCAACCGTCGGAATGATGTAAATCTCGTTGCGGATTCCGACCCGACCGTCCGGACGGAGAAAGCCCTGAAATGTTCCATGCTGTGCGGGTGCCTGTTCTGTCGGCTTCGGCTCGTAGGGATAGGTCTGCGCCTCGTCCAGATGGGTGCGCAGATTGTGCGTATGCACCCACTCGCCCGCGTGAATCAGCTTTGTTGCCCTGCCGATGACCGCGCCGTATTTGATGACCGCTTCGCCCTCGTCGATGTCGCGCAGCGCAATCTTATGCCCTGCGGGAATCTCTCCGCGCGCGGTCAGCGTTACGCCCACATTATCGCGCGGGTTGATGACCAACAGTCCGTCTTTCGTCATAGCAGACTCTCCCCGCGCGCCAGTCGTTCGGTCTGCGCGGTCACGGTTTCAAGGAACTGCGGGTAAGCGGTCAGATCCTCGCCCCAGACCGTGCGGTCGGACAGGAAGTCCTTCAGCGGCTTGCCCGATGCGAAGAAGGACAGCACCTCCGCATCGTCCTTCAGTTCCGCATACTTCGTCCGATACAGATACATCAGGCAGGAGAAGCCGACCGTCAGGTGTTCGGGAATCCGCCCGTTTGCGGCGAAGAAATCGCGGAAGGTTGGCAGGACTCTCGCCCGCCACTTGGAAATGCTGTTGAGTGCAATGCTCGTCAGCTGATGGTTCAGGTACGGGTTGCGGAAGCGCTCTTCCACATCGGCGGCAAATCGCTCGGTCATGCTGCGGTCGGAGGAAACGAACGGAACGATTTCCTCCAGCGATGCGCGGAAGAAGCGGTAAAGCGTTTCGTTTGTCATGCAGTCATAGACCGTCTCTGCGCCCAACAGGAGTCCGGCCGCCACCAGATTCGTGTGGCTGCCGTTGAGCACCCGCACCTTGCGCTTCTTGTAGTAGGCGATGTCGTCGGTCAGGATGATGTCAATGTTATGGTGTCCTGCGGGAAGCAGATCGGCGATCTTTCCTTTGTTCTCGATGACCCAAAGCCCGAACGGCTCGGCAACCGACAGCAGATCGTCCCGCTCCCCAACCAGTTTCCAAAGCCTTTCGCGTAAAGCCTCGTCGCGCGGAAAACCCGAAACGATGCGGTCGACCAGCGTATTGCAGTAGAAGTTTTCGGTGCGGTTCCATTCGCGGAACGCCTCGGGCAGCTGCCAGAGGTCGATGTACTTCTCCACGCAGCGGAACAACTCGTCGGCGTTGTTCCCGATCAACTCCACGGGGAGCAGATACACACCCGGAAGCCCCGCCCGAAACCGCGCATACAGGAATTTTGTCAGCTTGGCGGGATAGGTAATCTCCGCAAAACCGTCAAAGCGGTCCCCTTCGTGGCAGCAGATGCCCGCCTCGGTGGTGTTGGAGACGATGACGGCAAGCGCGGGGTCGGCCGCCAGCGCCGCATATGCGGGGAAGTCGTCAAACGGAGAGATCGCCTGCTCCACAACCGAAACGGGGTAAACCGTCTCGGCGGCGTTCCCGTCCTTCACGCCACGCAGAATCACATGGTAGCGGTTTTCCTGTCGCGCAAAGGCGTCCAAAGAGCCGAAGGGAATCGGCTTGACAATCTCCACCGCCCATTCCCCGCCCTCGCGGTTCAGGGTTTCAAAATACAGATCCACAAACGAACGGAGGAAATTTCCCTCGCCGTATTGCAATACTTTTTTCATGTGTAACATTCTCCTTTGGAAGAGAAGCGACCGCATTCCCGGCCGCTTCCCCTTTACAAATATTCCTTCTGTCACGAATCCAGCCAAATGGGATTGCCGATGGCAATGCGACAGCCCTTGGTCAGATCAAAAATCTCCGCCCGGTAAAAGGCACGCCGCTCAACCTGCAAAGCCACCCGCTGCGGCGCTTCTCCGTCCCATGTCGAAGCATACGCCACACCGCGGTCAGTCAAAATCCGCAATTCATACGCATCTCCTGCAGAAAAGGTTGGCCGGAAGGGATCCCCTGCACGCAGTGCCAGAATCAGATCGTCCCGGTAAGTGACAGATGTACCCATCGGGGTGTCTCCGATCAGCATCTGCAAGCCGAAGGCGCCAACGGTAAAATCTCCCGAACGCATCTGCTCGAAAAAGGTATTTCCCGAACGCTCCGCCGTATAAAACGTGGAGACTGCCCGGTTGCTCACTCCGCCGTGTGTGTCCGATCCGCCGGAGATACGTATGCGCTTTCCGAGCGCCAGCAGCTTTTCCCACAGCTGATAATCCTTCAGAGATGCAGTCGATTCGGGATTTCCGTAAATCGTTTCGATGAATGTTCCTTCGCCGAGATCGTAGTCCAACGGGTCATCCGAAGCCATCATCACCTTCGGGTGAGCGTGAACGAGAATTCCGCCGATGGACTGAACATATGCGCTCAGCTCCGCCATCCGTTCGCGTGTAAAATCCGGATACCGGAAGCGCCCCGTCAGCTCATCCCCGTGAAACCGGAACTCCGGGAAATTGGCAAGCACCATGGCAAGGGAATATTTGTGCGGGAACAGCATCAGATAATGCAACTCGTTCTGTCCGCTCCGCCCTGCGCGAAGATCCTGCAGCCGTGTGGCAGGCTCAGTGCCGATCATAAAACGCTCCTCGCTCCACTCCGGGAGAAAGTACCCGCGCATCTGCCGATGATCCACAACCGCGGCAAAATCCAGCTTTAGCCGATCCATCTCCGCGACCCATTTTTCCATCGGGTATGTTCCGTCGCTGGTTCCGCCGCACTGCGTGTGCACATGAAGATCGCCATAATACGCCCGTTTCCCGGCGTAGTGCCGCTCCAACCCGGCAAAATCGGCATCGCACAAGGCACGCACGATATGCGAATCCTCCGTTTGCGTCCGAAATGCTTCGGAACGGGTCTCCACACAGGTCGGAACCGCCCCGTTATACAGCCGATCAAAGGCAACGCGCTCCCGGAATCCGTCAAACCGGCAGTCCTCTCCAATCACCGGTTCCCTGCCTTTTCCGCAGACCCGGATTGCCGCGGCTCTCCCGCCGGCCGGATCTGTAACTGTCACGCCGCACAAAGAGACCCGGCAGGCGGAATTGGCAAGCATCAGGGACAGAACCGGCTCTTCACCGACCCCGACGCGATAAAATACGGTATTTTCGACAGTCAGGCAGATGCCGACTTCCGGTGCCCCCCGTGTCAGCAGTTCGCGGCAGGCAGTACGGATGCCCCCGCCGAGATTGCCAAACCAGCAGCCCCGCAATGTATATTCCGCCACCGGCACATTGGTCACCGCATTGGAAAAACAGCCGACAAGATCGGTCAGACCGAAGAACAACCCGGTATGATCCATCACAACTCGCTCGAACAGCGCCCGCGCAGCGGTCAGCTGAACAAAACAGTTGCCGTAGTCCAAATCGTCGAAATCGGTCAGCCGGATATCCGAGAACATGACATTTCTGACGATTCCGCCATCCGTACGCGGCTTGGAGAAGTAGTACAGCGTATGCCCGCACGGTCCACGGTGAATCAGGTTTCGGAAAATCAGGCGCGCCTCGCCGCCCGTTGTCCGCAAGTCGCGGAATCGGACATCGCGCGAGGTAAAGCCGTCAAAAATCAATGTCCGGACCTCCGGCTCGGTCAGATCGATCATGCCGCGGTAGAATGTTCCCGTCAGTACGGATTCTCCCTCCCCGCGCGCCGGATTCTCCTGCGGGCAGGTCTCGCCGTCAAAGGAACGGTTCGGCGAGATGCCGGCCCCCTGACCGAAAAGCGCAACCGATCGGCTGATTCGGAGACCGTCCACAAGGTGCTCTCCCGCAGAGAAAAGCAGGGTCGGACACCCGGACAGCTCCGGCAGGCCGGGGAGCTGTTCGGTCGGGGCGGCGTATGCGTGATCCGCCGCCTCCTGAGCAGTGGCAAAAATGTTAATGCCGGGGCGTACCGCCCAAACGGTTTCGCCGAACCGGAAGCTGTCCGGCAGAACTCCGTCCGCAGTGCTCTGCACTGCAATATATCCTTCCGGAAGTAATTTCATATCGGTTTCCTTTTATTTTGAGAATGCCGGGTTAATGTTGGTTTTCAACCGTTCCAACATGGTCTCCTCACCCGTTCTGTAACTGCTGCTAAAACTTTCGGGCGTGTTTTTGGCAATGGGATTACTGAACAGCGTGTGCGGGTAGCCATCCAGTTCCTTATCAAAAATTCTTCCGAGATCAATGATAACCGAATTACGGATCAGATCGTACATCCGCGCGGAAGCGGGAACATCACTGTACTGGTATTTCATCGTTGCCTCAAACAGCTCCGGCGTCACCTTCCGGTACGCTTCCGAGGCGAGGCACTCCAGCGTTGCCGCTGCAATATCAGGAATGACACTGGACTTGGCAATCGAGTAAACCGTAAAGGGGTTGCCCAGACAGGTGGCATAGCCCTCCTGAATCGTGTCATACTTCGGAATCGGCAAAATGCCGTAGGTAAAGGACATTTCTTCCTTGTGGATCATTGCATAGTAGGAGCGGTCAATGGCAAACAGCGTGTGTCCTTTTTCAAAGGTGGTACCGTAAAAGCCGTCATCCGAACCGTGGACGAACAAGCAGATGTCATCCAGCAGTTTGACGGTCTTGGCGGAGTTGAAAGTTGGGGAAACAATCATCCAGCCCAGATTGTTCTTCTCAATGGTCTTGATTCCGGCACCCGTGAATAAGGCCTCATAGTGCATTTTTCCGGCGCTGAAACCGTACTGATCATCTTGATCTGCAATATCATTCGAATTGGTGTCCACATACATTCCCTTTGCCATATCGAACATTTTTTCATAGGTCCAGGTGCCCTCGTCAACCAGCTCCACCGGATTCTCCAGACTGACGGCATCGATCATTTCCTGGTTATAGAACACCACATACATCATGTGGAGCAGATTGGTGGAGATGTCGCCGGAGGCGAAGAACAGCTTGTCGATGATTGTCGTCTCCGAGGTCAGGGACTCCGGCCACCACGGCTTTTCGAAATTCAGATATTTCTGCGTTTTCATATCCAGGCAGAGCCCGTTGATCGCCAGGGATGCGCCGCTCATACTGTAGCCCGCAAACAGATCATAATCCCCGGAAATCGAGCCCGCCTGTGCAGTTGTAAGGAAATTGTCCAGGTTTCCGTAATTGCCGGCCGTCCCATGGAAGGACAGTTTGATTCCCAGTCGCTCCTCTACGGCAAGATTGCGGATATAAATGGAGTTGCTGATGCGGTCGCCGTAAGGATCGCTCACCTCAAATTCAACATTCTCCACATCATCCCAGTAAAGCATTCGAACGGTCTTGTCAAACGCGGGATTGTCCGGCAGATCATCCAGTACATACCCGTTCTCATCCGTCTCCACCGGCAGGTTTCCCGGCTTTGTTTCAACATCGGAGGAGTTCCCCGATTCTATCGAAGGTTTGTTGTTCTTGCAGGCAGCAGCGGATGGCAACAGGCATACACACAGGAGCAGGGCTATCAAGCATCTCATTACTTTTTTCATTTTGTTTCCTTTCTCTCCGTTCTCCGGAGACCGGTTCTGATTTTTTTCAGGCAAGGTAGTCTGGGCGCTGAAATCCAACCAAGGGCTTTTCTCACCTCCCCCAATCCGTTCTGCGGGTTCTTCAGATTCCCGTCAGATCGTAGGATGACAGATAGGATGCTGTATTGGCGACCATTTCGCGGAAAAGCAGTCCGGCATCGTCATAGGAGCAGGTCGTCAGCGGATCGTTGAGAAAAACATTGAAAACATCCTTTCCGTTCCGCCGTGCAATGGCATCCGACAGCGCCTCCTGTTGCCCGGACACGCGCGCCACCAAGGGGTAAATCGCTTTGGGCACATCCCCTGCAAACACCGGAGTGACACTGCCGGAGCGGAACACCGCATTGGTCTCCACAACCGCCCCCAGCGGCAGGTTCGGAATCTGTCCCACATTCGGAAGGTTGACATTCGTCACCAGTTCCCGCAGTCCGAGAATGGCGCGCATCTGCTCCACCCCCTCCTCGCCGGTGTTCCTGATTTCAACCGAAATACTTCCGTTGCGGTAGCCCTCGCTTTTCGCCAGCCGCTTTGCAAGATCCTCCTTGCGCCATTTCACCGTTGTCAGACCGAATCCCCATTTCCGAACGGTCTCCGGATTCCGCAGATACCACCCGCCCTCGCAAAACTCCGCCAGATGCCGGTCTCCTGCGGCGGCAATGACACCGTACCGCAGGAACAGATCAAATTTGACCCGGTTGGAGCAGGAAAAGGAATTGTTCATCCAGTTCTTATCCAGGTTTTCGGTATATCCGGTTGCGGCATAGCGCTCCGCGAATTCCCGCCAGACGGGAAACAGATCCAGGTCGCGGTATCGGGCGTGCGTCAGCCATGTAAAATGGTTGACACCGACGGGATTAACCTTGATCTCATGCCGCTCGGCTTCCGCCCCGCGGCATTTCAGCAGAGCCTCCGCCAGCGCCTTCTGCGGGCCGAATACTTCATGACAACACCCGAATGCGCGGATGTCCGGAAACACCCGGT
>CAKSUH010000045.1 GCA_934500855.1 uncultured Eubacteriales bacterium | reverse complement strand
CAACATGGAAATCGGTGTGACTACCGACTACAAGATGCACCTCTATCAGCTTGGCGGCTCGCTCTTTGCGGATGACGGAATGCGCATCAATCTGGATTCGGTTCTGGGACTGAAGGCGTTTGAGACGATGTGCAATATGTTCACGCAGTATTCGTTCCCGTACAAGTACAACGCTGCAAACCGTTTCCGTACCGGTGAAATGCCGATTATCATTTCCGACTACACCTCGCTTTACAACCACCTCAAGGTGTTTGCAACCGAGCTTGACGGATGCTGGACCTTCGTTCCGCTTCCGGGTTACGAGACAACCGATGCAAACGGAAACAAGAGCATCAACAACTGCGCGGTCTCTTCGGTTACCGCAGCGGTTATGGTCAAGTATAAGAACAAGGATTATACCGATTCATGGACCTTTGTGAAGTGGTACACCGACAGCGATTGTCAGGCTGAATACGCAAAGGAAATGGTTGCGATTCTCGGTGACTCCGCAAAGCACTCCACCGCAAACAAGCAGGCGCTGGAGAGTATGCCCTGGACCAACGATGAATTCACGGAGATCAGCCGTCAGTTCAAAAATCTGGCATCCATTCCGAACTATCCCGGCTACTACATCATCGACCGTTACACCAACTTCGCGTTCCTTGCCGCTTACAACAACGACGCTGACCCCAGCTCCGAGTTGCTCAGCTACATCAAGACCATCAACAAGGAAATTACGAGAAAGCGCGAGGAGTTCAAGCTGGAGACGCTGGAAATCGGTCAGACGCTTGCCAAGAAGCGCGCCGATCAGGTGCTTGAGGCGATGGAATATCTGACTTCCGAGTACATCAAGGAAGGGAATGAGAGATACGAGACGGTCGCTTCCGCTGTCCTTGCCGCGAAGTACGCGATTGCGAACAGCAAGATCGAACAGCTGAAAGATGCGTCCGCTTCCTTCAAAACCATTCTGAATTCCTACAACAATACCGAAACCATTACCATTACCAAGGCAGACGGTAAGACCGCTGAGGTTCCTGCTTACTATGTCAACATCGGAAAGCAGACTGCAGAGCCGAAGAACGGCGGTTACAGCATCAAATCGCTGAATGAACAGCAACTGATCTACTTCATTTCCACGGGTCTCGGGGACATTGCAACCGCACTGGCTTCCTACTGATTCGTTTTCATGTTTTTCAAAATCCGAATAAGGAGAATGCAAAATGTCAAATAAAACAGCACCGGCGGGATCGGATAGGGCTGCTTATCAGGCTGTTTCGAGAAAAGACCTGACCTACCGCCAGTGGATTTGGAAAGAAATGAAACGCAACTGGGTCGCGTATGTGATGATTGCCCCGTACGTTATCATTTTCACACTGTTCACGGTGGCACCCGTTATCCTGTCGATTTTCTTCAGCTTTACCGACTTCAATATGTTACAGACTCCGAACTGGGTCTGGTTCGACAACTACATCAACCTGTTTTTCGCCGACGATATTTTCCTGATTGCCTGCAAGAATACCTTCATTTTTGCGGCAATCGTCGGTCCGACCTCCTACCTGATGTCCTATCTGGTGGCATGGTTCATCAATGAGCTTTCGCCCCGTCTCCGTGCAATCGTAACCCTGATTTTCTACGCGCCGTCCATTTCGGGTCAGGTCTACCTCATTTGGGGTACTCTGTTCGATGCCGACGCGCAGGGCTGGGTCAACGCAACGCTTTTGGAGCTTGGTATGATCAGCGAACCGATTGCGTTCTTCCAGGATGCAAGCTATGTGATGCCGCTGTGTATCGTGGTTGCGCTCTGGACCTCGCTCGGTACCGCGTTTCTGTCCTTCATTGCAGGTTTGCAGGGCGTTGACCGCTCGCTTTACGAAGCGGGCGCGGTGGACGGCGTGCGCAACCGTTGGCAGGAGCTGTGGTATATCACGCTGCCGAGTATGCGTCCGCAGCTGATGTTCGGTGCGATTATGTCGATTACCGGTTCGTTCGGCTTCGGCGGCGTGGTTACCGCACTCTGCGGTTTCCCGTCGGTTGACTATGCCGCGCACACCATCATCCACCATCTGGAGGACTACGGTACACAACGGTATGAAATCGGTTATTCTTCTGCGATTGCGGTCATCCTGTTCATTATCATGATCGGCGCGAACATGATCGTCAACAAAATTCTCTCAAAGGTAGGTACTTGACATGGCAAAGCTCAGAACCAGAAAACATAAGGTTGTCCTGTCACGGTCTGCCGGAGGTGATGTGGGAATCACCATCATCCTGTTCCTGCTCGGCTTGTTCATGGTTCTGCCGATGGCTTATGTCATCATGCAGTCCATTAAGCCGCTGGACGAACTCTGGATGGACCCGCCGCGCTTCTATGTCATGAATCCGACCCTTACCAACTTCAAGGACCTGTTCAGCCTGATGAACACCTCGTGGGTTCCGTTCTCACGGTACATCTTCAACACGGTATTTACCTCTGTGATGGGAACCTTCGGACACCTGTTCATCGCGTCCATGTGCGCATACGCACTGGCAAAGATCAAGTTCCCGGGCGGAAAGGCGATCTTCAAAACCATTCGGACCTCGCTGATGTTCCACTCCACGGTTACGGCGGTCACCAGCTTCATTCTGATGAGTTTCTTCCATATGATTGATACCTACTGGGCAATCATCGTGCCCGCGTGGGGCTACACATTGGGTCTTTACCTGATGAAGCAGTTTATGGATACCGGCGTATCCGACGCGGTTCTGGAAAGTGCGCGTCTGGACGGCGCAAGCGAACTCCGGACCTATTGGACCATTGCAATGCCGATGGTTAAGCCCGCGTGGCTGACGCTGATCGTGTACAGCTTCCAGTCGCTCTGGAACGCAGGATCGTCCATTTACATTTATTCCGAGCAGTATAAGTCGTTCAACTATGCAATCGGTCAGATCACGGCAGGCGGTATCAAGCGCGCGGGCGCTTCCGCAGCCGCAACCGTGCTGATGATGCTGGTCCCGATTCTCGTGTTCGTCATTACACAGTCGAACATCATCGAGACGATGGGTACCAGTGGTATGAAAGATTAAGGAGGGCAATATGAAAAAAATCAAATTAGCGGTATTGCTCATCCTGTCGGTGGTTATGCTGTTGCCGCTGTTTACCGTCGGCGCGTCGGCATCCTCCGCATATCAGACCTACACCTACTCCATCGACGGCAAGGCACTCTATTCTCCCGATGCCTATTCGGCGTCCAAAACGGTCGGTACTTCGGACTGGATGTCGGCTCTCGAAACCTTCTATCCGGATGTCAAGAATATGTCCGAAGATAAAAAGGCTAACGACAAACGCCTGAAGCTCGATAACCCGGGCGATATGGTTACCGACTCCGAGAAGAAGGTGTACATCGCCGATACCGGAAACAACCGGATTGTGGTTCTGTCCCGTTATCTGGAGTTGGAGTACATCATCACGGACTTTGTCAACGACAAGGGAAACCCCGACTCGTTCACAAACCCGAAGGGCGTGTTCGTAGTCAACCCCAAGGACGGGGACAACGGCGAGATCTGGGTCTGCGACACCGACCACAACCGTTTGGTTGTGTTTGACCGTGTGACCTTTGAATTCAAGAGAATCGTGGACCAGCCGCAGAGCCAGCTGTTCGACGATGACGCGGTGTATAAGCCGGTTGCCATGGCAATCGACCAGTACGGCAGAATCTATGTCGTGTCCTCGACCACCTATCAGGGTATCATCGTGATGGACAGCGACGGAGAATTCGTCGGCTTCATCGGCGCACAGGCAGTTACCATCTCCGCATGGGATATCCTGTGGAGAAAGCTCCAGACCGACGAGCAGAAAAAGGTCAGCGCAAAGCTGATTTCAACCGAGTATAACAACATTTCCATTACCGATGACGGTTTCGTTTATGTGACGACTTCCTCCATCAAGGAAGCGTCGGTTCAGGGGGCGATCAAGGGCAAATCCAAAAACGGAATCTATCTGCCCGTGAAACTGCTCAACCCCTCGGGTGAGGAAATCATGCGTCGGAACGGCTTCTGGCCGCCGGCGGGTGAAATCGATTATTCCACCAATGCCACGGATACCTATCACGGAGTATCGACCATTACGGATGTTGCGGTCGGTCCCGAAAAAACATGGTCCATCATCGACAGCAAGCGGCAGAAGATTTACACCTATGATTACAACGGAAACCTGCTGTTCGCGTTCGGCGACAAGGGAACCATGCTGGGAAGCATTTCCAACATTTCCGCCATCTGCTATCAGGGTGATACCATGCTGGCGCTGGACAAGGGAAATGACGGTTGCATCGTGGTTTACGAGCGTACCAAGTACGGCGATCTTCTGATCCAAGCAATCGGCGCGCAGAACTCGTTGGATTACGATGAGGCGATTGAGTGCTGGAAGGCAGTTCTGCAGCGGAACTCCAACTTCGATGCCGCGTATGTCGGAATCGGTAACGCGATGTATCGGAACGGTTCTTATAAGGACGCGCTTGCAATGTATGAGGTGGCGTATGACACCTCGAACTGGAGCGAGGCATATAAGGAAGTCCGTAAGGAATGGATGTCCAAGTGGTTCCTGCTGGTCATTGTTATCATCGTCGGCGTCATCTACGGTGTGATCAAGTGGTTCCAGTATGCCGCTAAGGTCAATAAGCGCGTTGCAACCGACGGTCGCGCGAAAAAGACCTTCGGTCAGGAGCTGATGTACGGCTTCTATGTGATTTTCCATCCGTTTGACGGTTTCTATGACATCAAGCATGAGCACCGCGGTTCGGTCCGCGCGGCGTTTGTATTCCTCGGCGTTGCGGTTCTGACCTTCTTCTATCAGGGCGTCGGTCAGGGCTATGTGCTGAATCCGACCGGAAAAGTGACAACGATCATGACGCAGCTGATCTCGGTTGCGGTACCGGTGGTACTCTTCGTTCTGGCAAACTGGTGTCTGACCACTCTGTTTGACGGAGAAGGAAGCTTCCGCGACATCTTCATTGCATCGTGCTATTCGCTTCTGCCGCTTCCGCTGCTGATTATCCCCTCGACCATTGCGTCGAACTGGGTGTCGGCGAGCGAGGCTTCCATCATCACCTTTATCGGAACGATTGCATTCATCTGGGTCGGAATTCTTCTGTTCTTCGGTACGATGGTAACGCATGACTATTCGATGTTCAAGAACTTCTTCATTCTTCTCTTTACCATTGTTGCAATGGCTTGCATCGTCTTTATCGTGCTTCTGTTCAGTATGTTGCTTTCCAAGTTGGTCAGCCTTGTGACGAACCTGATAACGGAAATTCAGTATCGGGTCTAAACGACAGACAAGGAGGTAAAATATGAAAATTCAATCAAGAATTCTTTCGACATTCTTAGCTGTCGTGCTGATGCTCGGCTCCGTTGCGTTTGTCGGAACGCTGGCGGTCAGTGCCGCCGGTGAGCTGAGCAGCGCGGAAATTTCCAAGATCTATATGCAGACAAATGTGTACAAGACCCCGGAGGAAAAGCTCGCGAGCATGACCAAGATGCTGGAGAACGAGCGCTATCAGCTGTATGTGGATCAGCGTGTTGCGGATGTTTATTCCAACGGCAAGAAAACCGGTACCACAACGGTAACAAGCGGCGAGGTCGCACTGGTTGAAACCGCTACGCTGGGAACCGGCAGTGTGAATGTGTTGTTTTCCAACCCGTATGATGTGGCAAGCTCCAGAGGTTCGGCGATGTTCTCGCCCGGCGGAAGCTCCACGGAGGGAAAAGCGGGAACCAAGGAACAGCTTCTGATGTCGCAGATTCAGATCAAATACAAGGAAGCCAAGAGCGACAGTTCCAAATTGCTCTACAGTTTCGTTGACGCGGCAATGCGGAACCAGATCAAGATCGTGCAGATCAAGAACGGCGTTCGCGTGGAGTACACGCTCGGACAGGAAGCCGTTCGGAAACTGGTCCCGAAACAGATTTCCGAAGAGAACTACCAGAACCTGATTTACAAGCCGTTGCTTGCGGCAGTGGAACGCGGCGAGCTCGGTACCGGAAAAACTCCGGAAGCGCAGAAGGCGGACGGTCTTTTCTATGTCAACAAGATCGACACCTACTATCAGGAAAAGAATCCCGCCAAAATGAAAACGCAGGCGGAGAGAGAGAACTGCATTAAGAAGTATCCCTGCACCGACCCCGGCGGACAGAATCTGCCGATCCGCGTGTTCTCCGCGGACGCGTCGGATGTCGAAACCACCATGGTGGAGGATTACATCCGCAAATATTGCCCCGACTACACCTTCGAGCAGATGGACGCAGACCACGAGGAGACGGGTTATGTTCCGGAAGAACAGGAAACCGCTGTTTTCAAGCTGGCAATGGAGTACTCTCTGAACGAGCGCGGGCTGTCGGTTCGTATCCCGATCAACGGGTTGCAGTATAATATGGCATCCTATACGCTGGAAAACATTTCGTTCCTGCCGTATATGGGCGCGGGCAACACCAAAAACGAGGGCTACAACTTCTTCCCGGACGGTTCCGGTTCGCTCTTTGACTTCAATCTGACCAAGACCAACACGGTCCGCAGCAAGATTTACGGTCCCGACTATGCGTACCACGAAATTACCGGCTCTTATCAGAAAGCAATCCGCACGCCGGTTTACGGAACGGTTGCAACCGAGGTCATTTACACCTACACCTGCTCCAAGCTGGTGGAAACAGGGGATATTGACCCGATTACCAAGAAGCCGATTATGCGGCGCGAAACGCTGACCGAGCGTGTCTCCAACACCGTTATGTCCAAAGAAGAGATCATGGCGAAGCTGGAGAAGGAAAAGGCAGAGCTGATCGGGAGCATTTCGGAGACTTCTTACAAGCGCGGGTATGTTGCCATCATCGAAGCGGGCGAATCGCTCGGTGAACTGGAAAGCTACTTCGCGGGCAATACTTCGGACTATTCGACGGTAAGCAATTACTTCAACCCGAAGCCGAAGGACAGCTATGACATCGCGGATTCCATTTCGGTTACAAGCAGTAAGACCTGGACGGTTGTTTCCAACCGGAAATATACCGGCAACATCACGATTCAGTATCAGCTGCTCCGCGACGAAAAGCTCGCCGCAAGCGAAGAGGGAACCCATTACGATACCTCGTGGCTCGGCATGGCGGACGCATACCGCGATTACCTGATCGAAACGGGCGTTCTGACCGAACTGACCGAAGAGGATGTCAGCAAGAATATCCCGCTGTACATGGAAGTGTTCGGCGCGATGAAAACGCAGCAGACGGTTGCAACCATCCCGGTCAACCTGATGACGCCGTTCACGACCTTCGAGAATGTTTTGGAGATGTATAAAGGTCTTTCCGAGAAAGGCGTTTCCAACATCAACTTCAAGCTGACGGGTTTTGCAAACGGCGGTATGTATTCCAAGATTCCGTCGTCGCTGTCGTGGGTCGGAAAGGTCGGAGGCAAGTCCGGCTTCAAGGATCTTCTGGAGGCGGCAAAGGAAATCAACGAGGCGGATGACGACCGCCGGATCGGACTGTACCCCGACTTCGATTTCGCGTACTGCTCCGAAAATTCGCTCTTTGACGCTCTGAATCTCAAGAAGGACGCGATCAAGACCATTGATAACCGCTATTCCTCCAAGAGACAGTACAGCGCAACGCAGCAGAAGTATGTCAGCTTCTATTCGCTCGCGATTTCGCCGTCCCGCTACAGCAAGTTCTACGAAAAACTGCTGAAGAAGTACGGAAAATACGATATCGGAACCATCTCGGTCGGTTCGCTCGGAAACGCGCTGAACTCCGACTTTGACGAGGACGATCCGTACAACCGTGAGGACAGCAAGGAATTCACCGAAAAGGCGCTCGCTGCCATCAGCGCAAAGTATAAGGTGATGACCGAGGGCGGAAACGCTTACTCCTGGAAGTATGTCAGCCATATCCTCAATCTGGATCTGGATTCCAGCCGTTATGTCAAGGCGGCTTGCTCGGTTCCGTTCCTCGGCGCGGTCCTGCACGGCTATGTTCAGTTTGCGGGCGCTCCGCTGAATGAAGAGGGCGATACCGATTACGCACTGCTGAAGGCGATTGAAAACGGCGCGGGTCTGTACTTCGTTCTTTCCTATCAGAACACTGAAGAACTGAAAGAGGACGAACTGCTGAGCCAGTACTACTCGATTCAGTACAGCATCTGGAAGGATGATGTCGTTAACTACTACAGCGAGCTGAACGGGCTGATGGCGGATGTTCAGACAAAGACCATCATCGGACATGAGTTCCTGAACTATGCCAACACCGGAAGCGACGGCGTGAAATTCGGCACCGAGCGTGTGCTGGATATGGACGAACTGCTGGCAAACCTGAACAAGAAGTTGGCGGACGCCAAGGCGGCTGCGGAAAAGGCGGAGAAGGATGCCGCAATCAACCAGGTTGCCTCCGTTGCGGAAGCAAGCGTTGCGCTTCGCGGCGCGATTGAAGCGCTGACGGGCATTCTGGAAACTGCCGATACCAACGCGGAGTATCTGAAATCCAACCTCGCCGCAATGGGATCCAATCTGGATAACGCCGCAGAGTATCTGCTGAAGTTGAAAGAGAATCCGAATAATGACACCAAGATCGCAACTGAAAACAAGGAAAACAACGCCAAGCGCGCTACGGAACTGGAAAACTTCCGCTCTACAGCGGTTACCGCATGGAACAACTACGAACGCATTCTGCGCGCTTACGATCTTGCAGATGCGAAACTCGTACAGCTGAAGGCGGCGCTGGACCTGATCGGAACCGAGA
>CAKSUH010000044.1 GCA_934500855.1 uncultured Eubacteriales bacterium | reverse complement strand
ATCACAAAGTAAGAACCCCGCCCGGCGGGAACTGTAGCCCTGCCGGACAGGATTCGCAAGGAAAGGAGAAGCAGGACTGTGAAGCGAAGAAGAATTTTGATACAATTGTTCATGGTGATTCCGGTGTTGCTTCTCCCGGTACTTGTTTTCACGCAACCCGCCAAGGCGGAGAAGAGCGGCACGGATGTTTATATCACGGTTGTCGACAACCGAAAAATCATGCGCTACGAAGCCGATGTGATTTTCTGTGATACCGTTTATACTTTCAATCTCGTCAGCGTTGCCGAAAACATCGAAACGGGAGAACGCTATATCAACAGCGGATTCTGGCGCGAGGCGAGCGGCGTTGAAGCAGGCTCGTTTACCGTGTCGGTCCAGAACCGTGCCAATCATGCCCTGACCGTTGAGACAACACCCGATACCGCCGATTTCGATCGTTGCGGCGCGGGGGTCCTCCTCTACGGAGACGGCGAAACCACCATTCCCGAAGTCGAAAAGACGGGCGGGAAAACCGTTGCTTACGAAAGCGTGACCGAGGTTGTGTTCGGTAAATATCCGAATCTCGATTCCTATAAGGGAACCAAACGGATTACCGCAACCGTTCATCTCAAACGCGCATGAAGCCGATAAATCCGCGATGAAAAGGAGGCGTGTTCGTTTATGAAAACAGCTTTTTTCAAATCAATACGGACCTTTTTCGCCGCCGTTTTGTCGGTTTCCCTGGCTTTCTCGGTCTTTTCTGCCTTTCCCGCCGCCCGTGCGGAGGAAACGGGGGAGACCACCGATGAAAAGTCCTATCAGTATTCCGTTACAATCGAATTCGGAGCCATGGCGTTCTGCTATGATTACGGGACATGGAATTCCGCCAATCTGCGCTATGAAGTCGCAGAGGGCGAGCGGGTGAACGGTCCTGCCGCAGGAACCTCGGACGGTTTTCCGGGATGGTACGGATTTGACGGAGCGGCAAACCGCATCAGCATCAAATACACCAACACATCGCTGGCATCCGACAGCCTGCACGACTATCTGCGCGTTTCGCTCTCTTACCGTGCGCTGACCGAGAGCGACGGCATAAGCCGGAATGCCACCGAATATATCCAAACGGGCTTGCAGGGCGTTACGGCGGAGTTTTACCGCAATGCGGCTCTTTCGGATCTGATCGGAAACGGAAACGGAACTTCGCTGTCGATTGCAAAGAACAACACGGAGGAACTTTGGCTTTCCCTGCGCGGAGAGCCGAGGGACGCAAACGGCGCACCGTTCCGCTCCGAAAATCTGATACCCATCGGAATGCTGACCATCTCGCTCGGAGGCTTCAGCGCATCGGAAACAACAGAAGGAGGAAACTGAAATGCACCGATACAGCATGACCCAGATGAAAAAAACGGTTCTTCTCGGAGCCGCCTGTGCGGTGTTGGTTGCCGCTATGATTACGGGAATCGTCTTTGCCGCACTTCTGAAACCCGAAATTTACGATAAGCTTGCGCAGGACGGCGCCCCGCAGGACCTGCCCGAAAGCTACGGCTATGTTTCCTATGAAAACGAGGGCGTTTGCAAGGTCACACTTGCCTGTACGCCCGACTTCGACGGAAAATATGCAAAGATCAATCTGACAAATCCCGAGCAAAACAGCGTGCTTCTCAAAGCGGAGCTGTACTCGGTCAAGGTAGTGCAGACGAGCGACGGAAAAGCCGATTTTGCCCCCGATAAAAAGTTGGGGGAGACGGGGTTTATCCGCCCCGGGACCTTTGTGGAAAGCGTGAAGCTGAACGGTCTGACAGCAGGCGCGGAAAATCCTGTTCTGGTCAAAATTGCCACGATGAATGAGGCGGACCGCACAAGCAACGGGTTCTTCTATATCCGAACCACCATATCCTGATTACACCTGCCGGTACACAACCTCTCCTTGTGCCGGCTTTTTTTTGATGTTTTTTTCGGCAAAACGGTTGAAGTGCGGCGTGTTTCATGGTATAATATCAATATACAAAACGGACCGCCCGATGCGGCGGTGGGAGGCTTCTATGTTGGATTTTATACGGGTTGCGGCGTGCGTGCCGCGCGTTACGGTCGGAAATACCGTGCAGAATACCGAGGCAATTCTTGTCATGGCGCGGGAGGCGGAGCGGAAAAAGCCGCAGCTGACCGTGTTTCCCGAGTTGTCGCTGACAGGGTATACCTGCGCCGATCTGTTCTTCCAGTCCGCACTTCTTGCTGGCGCGCGGGAGGGCTTGCGCGAGATTGTGCGCGCGTCGGCGGAACTTTCCTCCGCTCTGGCGGTCGGCTTGCCGTTGGAACTTGGCGGGAGACTGTACAACTGCGCGGCAATCGTCGCGGGCGGACGGCTGCTCGGACTGGTTCCGAAAACCTATATCCCGAACTACAACGAATTTTACGAAAAGCGGTGGTTTACCTCGGGCGCGGAGCTTGCGCTCTGTGAGGTCAGCGCCGAGGCTCTGGGGCTTGGCGACCTGCAGGGGGAGGCGGTTCCGATCGGAACCGACCTGATCTTCGATGCGGGCGCGTTCCGCTTCGGCGCGGAGATCTGCGAGGATCTCTGGGCAACTGTCCCGCCGAGCGCCTACCTTGCCATGGGCGGCGCGGAGGTCATGCTCAACCTCTCGGCAAGCAACGAGACGATTTCCAAGCGCCGCTATCGCCGCTCGCTTGTCGCAACACAGTCGGCGGCGCAGTTGGACGGCTATGTCTATGTATCGGCGGGCTGTACCGAGTCCACAACCGATCTCATTTTCTCGGGTCACAGCATGATCTGCGAGGCAGGCAGGATGATTGCCGAGAACCGCGAAACAATCGACGGCGACTATGTGCTTTACGGTGATATCGATCTCGGTAAACTGCGTGTTGACCGTCTCAAAATCAAGACCTTTGCGGACGGAGCGGCGCAGAACGCCCACAGCTTCCGCCGCGTGGCTGTCCCGCTTGAGGTTCCCGAAAATGACCTTTCCTGTTATCCCGTCAGCCGCCTGCCGTTTGTGCCCGATTCCAAAAATGACCGTACCGAGCGGTGTATGGACATCTTCGAGATGCAGGTCATGGGACTCAAAAAGCGCATGGAGGTCACGCACGGGCGACCCGTGATCGGCGTTTCCGGCGGCTTGGATTCCACTTTGGCGCTTTTGGTTGCAACCGAGGCGACGCGGCGCATGGGGAAACCGACAACCGATGCGGTTGGCATTACCATGCCGTGCTTCGGCACAACCGACCGCACCTACCGCAACTCCCTTGAGCTGATGCGCACGCTCGGCATTACCGCGTTGGAAATTCCGATTGCGGCGGCGGTCGAACAGCATTTCCGCGACATCGGGCAGGATCGCAACACCCTTGACCTGACTTTTGAAAATGCGCAGGCGAGAGAGCGGACGCAGGTCCTGATGGATTACGCGGGCAGAATCGGCGGGTTCGTTGTCGGAACGGGAGATCTGAGCGAATTGGCGCTCGGCTGGTGTACCTACAACGCCGACCATATGAGTATGTACGGGGTCAACTGCGGCGTGCCGAAAACCTTGGTCCGCTGGATGATCGACAGCATCCTGCAAAGCGACCGTTTCGCGGCGTCCGACGCCGTCCTGCGGGATATTCTGGATACGCCCATCAGCCCCGAACTGCTCCCGCCCGACGCGGAAGGGAAGATCGCACAGCAGACCGAGGAAATCGTCGGTCCTTACGCCCTGCATGACTTCTTCCTCTATTATACAGTCCGTTTCGGCTTCCTGCCCGAAAAGGTGTTTGCTCTGGCAGTCAAGGCGTTTTGCAACGATTTTGACCGCGCAACCGTCAAAAAGTGGCTTCTGGTCTTTTACCACCGCTTCTTTACCCAACAGTTCAAGCGGAGTTGCCTGCCGGACGGCGTGAAACTGGGAAGCATCTGCCTCTCTCCGCGCGGCGATTGGAGAATGCCGAGCGATGCCTCGGCGGAGCTGTGGCTTGCGCGGACCGAACGCATTGAGATCTGATTCCGCCAAAGCGGAACGCATATACCGGAAAGGAGACCCAAAAATGGACGAAAAAGCAATTTTGGAATGTATTGAGACCCGACGCTCGGTCCGCTCGTATCTTCCCGATGCGGTGCCGGACGAAAAGCTGGACCGCATTCTGCGCGCGGGGCTTTACGCGGCAAGCGGGAGAGGCAGGCAGAGTGCGATCATTCTCTGCGTAACCGACAAGGCTTTGCGGGACCGCCTGATGCGCATGAACGCACAGATTATGGGAGACGAAGGGAAGGACCCGTTTTACGGAGCGCCCTGCGTGCTGGTTGTCCTTGCCGACAGGCGTGTTTCAACGGCAGTGTATGACGGCAGTCTGGTGTTGGGAAACATGATGCTTGCCGCGCACGCGGAGGGGCTGGGAAGCTGTTGGATTCACCGTGCCCGCGAAGAGTTCGATTCGGACGAAGGCAGGAAGATTCTGCATGACCTCGGCATTGAGGGAGATTATGAGGGAATCGGGCATCTGATCATCGGTTACTCCGACGGCGCGGAGCCGGAAGCAACGCCGCGTTTGGACGGACGGGTGTACCGCGTTCCTGCGGATTTTACGGGAGAGCGTGATCTATGAAAGAAAACAAGAAGCTGATCGGTGAGATCGTCAAGGATATTCGGCACGATATGACCGATGAAGAGGTATTGGCTTTGCTTGCGGGAAGCCGTGTGGCGGTCAACACCGAAAAGGAAAGCAAACGGTCTTATTCGTTCGGACAGCGGGCAGCGGACGCGATTGCGAAATTTGCGGGCAGCTGGACCTTCATTTTCGTATTTGTCGGCGTGCTGGTCGGTTGGATGATTCTGAACATTCTGCTTGCGGTGGGCGCGTTTGATCCGTATCCGTTTATCCTGCTGAATCTGGTGCTTTCCTGTGTTGCCGCCATTCAGGCGCCGCTTATCATGATGAGCCAGAACCGACAGGAAGAAAAGGACCGCCGCCGTGCGGAAAACGATTACAAGGTCAACCTCAAGACCGAAATCATGATTGAGGACCTGTACGATAAGGTAAACCGCATCCTTGCGCGACAGGAGGAACTGTCAAAGTTGCTTGGCGAACAGGCAGAGGAAAAAAAGCATGACGGAAAATGAGCGCGTTCTTTTGCCGCGGGAGGCGGTTGAGGCTCTGCTTGTATGGTATGCCGCCAACCGACGGGACCTGCCGTGGCGCAGGACGAGCGACCCCTATCGCATCTGGATCTCGGAGATCATGCTCCAGCAGACCCGAGTGGAAGCGGTTAAACGCTACTACACGCGGTTTCTGGACGCGTTCGGAGATGTTGCCGCGCTTGCCGATGCGCCGGAGGAACAGCTTCTGAAACTCTGGGAGGGGCTTGGGTATTACAGCCGCGCGCGAAATCTGCAAAAGGCGGCAAGGGTCATTGTGTCGGATTACGGCGGCAGAATGCCTGCGGATGTCGGGGCACTGCGTGCCTTGCCCGGAATCGGGGACTATACGGCGGGGGCGATTGCCTCCATTGCGTTCGGACTTGCGGAGCCTGCCGTGGACGGCAATCTCCTGCGGGTCCTTTCCCGTTTTGACGGTTGTTCGGATGACATCACGCTTCCCGCCGTCAAAAAAGCGTGGGGAGAGCGGTTGCGGTCCTCGATTCCGACCGAACCGTCGCGCGCCGCGACCTTTACGCAGGCGATGATTGAACTGGGCGCAACCGTTTGCGTGCCGAACGGCGAGGCTCGGTGCGGAGAATGCCCGTTTGCGCCGTGGTGCCGTGCGAAGGCGGATGGAATGACCGACGCGTTGCCCGTCAAAGGCGCCAAGCGACCCCGAAAAATCGAGGACAGAACGGTTCTGCTGATTCGGGACGGAGAGCGGATTGCTCTGCACAAACGCCCCGAACGCGGGCTGTTGGCGGGGCTTTACGAGTTCCCGAATGTTGCCGGGCATCCCGATGCGGAGCGAGTGACCGAGCTGGTCCGAAGCTATGGCTTTGAGCCGTTGCGCGTGACGCGCGCCGAGGATGCAAAGCATATTTTTACGCATATCGAATGGCACATGATTGCGTATGATGTGCGGATTGCCGCCGAGGAGGAGGGCTTGCATCGGCAATCGGGGCTGATTCTGGTCGGACAGCGGGAATTGCGCGAGCGGTATGCGATTCCTTCCGCTTTTTCCGCATATACGAAATCTCTTTGAGGGGTTGCATTTCAGCGCTTTTTATGCTATAATAGATGTAGTAATCGGAACGGAGGCTTGCAGATGAAGCATATTTTTATTCTGAATCCCGCGGCGGGACGCATCAACTCCTTTGAGACGATTGAGGCGGAGCTGAAGCAGGTTTACGCGGCAGGCGGATTGGATTATTTTATTTACGAAACCAAAGCGCCCGGAGACGCGACCGCCTATATCCGCAACTATTGCAGCGAGAATCAGGGTCCTGTCCGCTTCTATGCCTGCGGAGGGGACGGAACGCTGAACGAGGTCGTGAACGGTGCGGTTGGATTTCCGCAGGCGTCGGTCGGGTGCTATCCCTGCGGCTCCGGAAACGATTTTGTCAAGTATTACGGCGGCAAGCAGCATTTTCTGAATCTTCAGGCGCAGATTGACGCAACCGAGCAGACCATTGACCTGATCCGGGTCGGAAACCGCTATGCAATCAACGCGGCGCATTTCGGTTTTGATTCCTATGTGGCGAAAACCATGATGAACATCCGCCGGAAGAAGCTGATCGGCGGAAAAAATGCGTACACAACAAGTGTGATTGCCGCACTGTTCAAGGGAATGAAGAACAAATGCCGCGTGACGGTAGACGGAAAACTGCTCAATCCTTCGGATAAAATATTGCTCTGCACGGTTGCAAACGGGCAGTATGTGGGCGGGTCCTTCCGTTGCGCGCCGCGTTCGGTGGACAGCGACGGACTTCTGGAGGTCTGTCTGGTCCGTCCCGTGTCGTATATCAAATTCATGCAGTTGATTAAGGATTACACCAACGGAACGCATCTGGACAATCCGAAGTTCGACGGGATTCTGGAGTACTGCCGCGGAAAACGGATTGAAGTGGAGGCACCGGACGGCTTTGTCTATTCTTTTGACGGGGAGCTGGTGGCGCAGAATAAATTTACCATCGAGGTTGCGCACCGGGCAATCCGCTTTGCCGTCCCGTGGGGCGCAAAGCCGATTGTTGACCCACAATATATCACAGCCGAATGTGCCGCAGAGGATGCGGCGAAGGTATAAAGGCGCAAAAACGACAAACCAAAAGGTCGCGGAATTTCTTCCGCGACCTTTTGGTTTGTTTCAGATTTGCACTTTGCAAGGTCTTAGTCTTTCTTCTCTTTCGCAAGAACGATGTTTGCAATGATGCCGAGGATCAGCGCGCAGGCAACCGAAGTCAGGGTCACCTTGCCGAAGGTCAGGGTCATGCCGCCGATACCCGCAATCAGAATGATAGAGGTAACGAACAGGTTGCGGTTCTTGTCGAGGTCAACCTTCTGGATCATCTTCAGACCCGAGACCGCGATGAAACCGTAGAGCGCAACGCACACGCCGCCCATTACGCAGGCGGGAATCGACGCGAGGAAGGCGACGAAGGGGGAGAAGAAGGAGATGATGATGCAGAGGATCGCCGCAAGACCGATGGTGCTGGTCGAAGCGTTACCCGTGATTGCCACGCAACCGACCGACTCGCCGTAGGTGGTGTTCGGGCAACCGCCGAAGAATGCGCCCGCCATAGAACCAACGCCGTCGCCGAGCAGGGTGCGATGCAGACCCGGCTCTTCCAGAAGGTCATGGTCGATAACCGTGGAGAGGTTCTTGTGGTCGGCAAGGTGCTCCGCAAAGACCACGAATGCAACGGGAATGTAAGCAACCGCAACGGTTCCGATATAGCTCGGGTTGTCCGCCAGCGCTTTGAAGCCGCCGTCAAACGCGGTGAGGAAGGTGAAGTCGGGGAGTGCGATAAAGGTCTTGACGCTTACGCCGCCGTCAGCAAGTGCCTTGAAGGGAGCGAAGCTGATAATTTTCATGGTTTCCACATCAGCCGCAGTTCCGATCAGGGTCAGAACCAATGCCAGCGCGTAGCCGCAGAGGATACCGATGATAAAGGGGATGAGCTTGAGCTGCTTGGAGCCGTAGGTGGAGACGAGCATGGTAACGAACAGGGTAACCAGACCGCAGACAACCGCAAAATAGTTGACGGGATTTGTCGCAGCGGAAGTGTTGGTCGAGAGCTGGGTGATTGCATTACCCGCAAGCGACAGACCGATGATTGCAACGGTAGGACCGATGACAACCGCGGGCATCAGCTTGCTGATCCACTTGACGCCGACCTTTCTGACAACCAAAGCAATGACAACATACACGAGTCCCGCAAAGACCGCACCGATAATCAGACCGAGGTATCCGAGCGCCATGGAAACGCCGCCTGCGAATGCCGCGCACATCGAGCCGATGAATGCGAACGAGGAACCGAGGAATACAGGGCTTTTGAATTTTGTGAAGAGCAGATAGACGAGGGTTCCGACGCCTGCGCCGAACATTGCCGCGGCGGCAGTCATTCCGTTTCCGACGATTGCAGGCACCGCGATGGTTGCCGCCATGATCGCCAGCACCTGCTGGAACGCATAGACGAGATTCTGCTTGAACTTCGGTCGTTCATTTACCTTGTAAATGAGCTGCATTGTTTGATCCTCCCGAATCATTTTTATTTTATCTGCACGGTCGGTGACCGCAAAGACCAAAAGAAAAAGCTGTCGGGGAACACGGATGCCAAAAAGCAAGGGTTCGCCGGCAGGCTACAGGTAGTGCAACATTGGGTATTCAGTTTTGTCACATACGCATCTGCCGTTTGTGTTCCTTTGGTTAGTATCCCATACTTTCGCCGTTTTGTAAAGCCCTTTTTCAAAAAAAAATCACATTCCCGTCAATTTATCCTTTTTTTACAAT
>CAKSUH010000043.1 GCA_934500855.1 uncultured Eubacteriales bacterium | reverse complement strand
CCTCGTCGACCAACTCGGGGGTATCCTGTTTGAAGTAGACCCACGGTTCAACGCCGTATGTTTTAGCCAGTGCAAAGAATTTTTCCGACACCACGGGCTTTTCGTGTACGCCGAAGAGACAGACGCAGTAAGAATAATCATAAACGAACCGCTTCTGCCGTTCGCCCATGCGTTCCTGCGGCGAGTAACCGTGAACACGGACGCGCTTTCCGTAGGTTGCGTCCAACCACTCGTTCAGCTCCCCGCTCCATGTGTTGACCACGCTGCGCTCGGTAATCCCGTATTCGTCCATCATGGCGATGGTTTTTTTTGCGGATTCGTAGGCGAAATTGCCGCTGTCTGCCGGGTAATCCTTCAGTTCAATATTGAAGAGCATTTCGGGATACGCGCGGACATACTCCAGGAATTCGCGGAAGGTGGGAACCTTTTCACCCCTGAATGCTTCATCCTTCCAACTTCCCGCGTCAAGGGCGCGCATCTCCGCAAGCGTTTTTTCGCGGATCAGTCCCGTGCCGTCGGTGGTGCGGTCCACGGTGTGGTCGTGCATCAGGATCAACTCGCCGTCGCGCGTCATGTGGACATCGGTTTCAATCATATCCGCGCCCAGCTCTGCCGCCGAGCGGAAGGATACCATGGTGTTTTCCGGGAAATACGCGGGATTTCCGCGATGCGCGGCAACGGGAATGGTATTTCGATATGCCAGTTTCATCAAACCGCCTCCTTTTCATGCGCCTTTATTATAGCACTGCCGCGACAATTTGTCAAGAAAACGCCACGATTCAGGTCAATAAACCACTTTTGCCTGCAACTTGCTTCAAATTCTTTCAATTTCCGCCAAAATTGCTTGCAATTCGGTGCGCGCTGTGCTATAATGATTGCAGTTCGGTTATTCGGGAGGTTTACCATGAGCCAATTGGAACGGCAACAGAGCATTCTCCGTCTTTTGAGCGGACGGACATCCATGACGGTACGCGAAATATCCGAAGCGCTGTTTTTCAGCGAATCCTCGGTGCGCCGCGATGTGCGCGAAATGGAAGCGCGCGGATTGGTGACCCATCTGTGGGGCGGGGTCATGCTCACCTCGCATCGCGGGGACATTATCCCCGTCAGCGTTCGGGAATCCGAAAACAGCGAAATCAAGGAACGCATTGCAAAAGAGGCGGCAACGCGTGTGCATGACGGAGATACGCTTCTTTTGGATTCTTCTTCAACCGTGCGGCGCATGGTGCATTATCTCGGCGACCGTCGCGATCTCTGCATCATCACAAACAACCAACGCATTTTTGAGGAATCGGTTCCGAAATCGTTTCGACTCTTTTGCACGGGCGGTAACTTCCGACAGGAGAATCACAATTTCTGCGGCCCTGCGGCGGAACAAACCTTACGCACGATTCACGCCGACCTGCTCTTTTTCTCGGGTCAGGGCGTCTCCGAGAACGGCGAGATCAACGATGTCTCCGAAGAGGAAACCTCCCTGCGGCGGGTCATGCTGACGCGTGCTCAAAAGCGCATTTTTCTTTGTGATTCCTCGAAGCTCGGTATCTCCCGCCGATTCGTCCTCTGCTCGCTTGACGATGTGGACGAAGTCATCTGCGACGCCCCCGAAAGGATACGGGAGATGAAAGGACGCATGGAGAAACCTTTTTGAAAAGAAAGGCAACGCTTCGCTGCGGGCGGTTGATTGCAACCGTCAACAGCGAAGCGTTGCCGCTTTTCGGAAAGTCTTTTACGGGGACGAGGCAAAATCCTGCGATTTTTTATCCGAAAATCTTGAAAAAAATCTGAAGAATGATTGCCAGCGCACTGCCTGTGACAAGAATGCTCAGAATCAGCGCAAGAATGCGGACTGCCCGCGAGTAGCGGGGTTTTGATTGATTGTTTTGCATGGAAAAATCTCCTTCCGGCTTATTTCAGCGGCACGCCGGTTGCCGGAATTTTCAGTTTTTTCAAGCCTTTGGAGCCGTCGGCAAGAGAGGAGAGATCACGCGACGCGCGAACCACCGTTTGCCCCGCTTTCAGGGACATCAGCGTTACGCCGCCCGAAGTCCGCGTGGACATCAGCGGAATCAGGGAGGATTTTATGACGATTCCGCGATTGTCGGAGGAGACCAGCAGAATGTCAAACGGTTCTTTCTCGTAAAACGCCGCCACAACCGGGGACTTGTCCGAGAACGCCGAGGTAATCCGCCGACGATTGCCCGTAATCTCATAGTTTGAAACCGATACGCGAACGCCTTTGCCGTTTGCAAACAGGAACACCACATTTTCCTTCGCGGGGTAGCTGTTCTGCACATTCATCAGAATCGGCTTTTCGTCGGGGTCCATTTTCAGCTTCACGGGCAGGTACTCACCCAAAGCCGAAGCCTTTGTCGTATCGAAATCGTCCGCCTTTGCGCGGTAAAGCTGTGCGTGATCGGTGAAGAAAATCAGATCGTCGCGATTCTCACCGTCCGTCATGTTGAGAATCTCGTCGCCGTCCTTGCACTTCTGCTCATCGTTGCCGCGCAGGGATTGGAAGGTGATTTTCTTGAAGTATCCCTCCCGCGTCAGCACGAACCGGGCGTTGTAGTTTTCCGCCTCGTTCAGTTCCTCATCCGAGGCTTGCGTCCAGTCGTTTACGATCTGGGAGCGCCGCGGTTGACCGTACTTTTTCTTGATCTCGGTCAGTTGACCGATGATGACCGCTTTCTGCCGCAGTTCGTCCGCCAGAATGTCCTCCATCTCCGCAATTTCCTTTTGAAGTCCCTCGATGTCGGAGATGCGGTTCAGGATGTACTCGCGGTTCAGGTTGCGCAGTTTGATGTCTGCAATGTAATTTGCCTGAATTTCGTCAATGTCAAAGCCCTTCATCAGGTTCGGCACCACATCCTCTTCCTTTTCGGTTTTGCGGATGATGCGGATTGCCTTGTCAATGTCAAGCAGAATTTTGCCGAGCGCCAGAAGCAGATGTAGCTTGTCCTTCTTTTTTTGCAGATCGAATTCCAGCTCCCGCCGCAGGCATCCGAGACGGAACCGAATCCATTCCGAAAGAATGCCGATCAGCCCCATCGTGTGCGGGACCGAATCGATCAGCACATTGAAATTGCACTTGAAGCTGTCCTCAAGCGGAGTCTGGCGGAAAAGTTTCGCCATCAGCTTGTCGGGATCCACACCCTTGCGGATGTCAAGGGTCAGCTTGAAGCCGTTGAGGTCGATTTCATCGCGAAAATCGGTGACCTCCTTCAGCTTGCCCTCTTTGTAAAGTGCCGTCAGTTTCGCCTGAATCAGTTCAATCGTCGTGGAGTAGGGAATCTGTACGATTTCGATGCAGTTGTTCGTCTTGTCATAAACATAACGCGCACGCAGACGAACCGAACCTTGCCCCGTTTCGTAAATCTGCTTCATCTGCTCGCGGTCGTAAAGAATCATGCCGCCGCCCGAAAAGTCGGGCGCTTTGATGATCTCCATCAGCTTGTCCACGGTCAGGTTCGGCTTGCGGAGCAGGGCAATCGTCCCGTCGCAGACCTCCGCAAGGTTGAACGAGCAGATGTTGGAAGCCATACCGACTGCAATCCCCATATTGGGCATGACCAGAATGTTGGGGAAGGTGGTGGGAAGCAGGAGCGGCTCTTTCATCGTCGCGTCATAGTTGTCCACCATGTCCACGGCATTCTTGTCAATACCGCCGAACAGCTCGGCGCAAATCGGGTCGAGTTTGCACTCGGTGTAACGCGCCGCCGCGTATTTCATGTCGGAGGAATACTGCTTGCCGAAGGATCCCTTGGAATCCACAAGCGGGTGCAGAAGCGTTGCGTTGCCGCGCGTCAGACGAACCATCGTTTCGTAAATGGAGGCGTCACCGTGCGGGTTCAGGCGCATGGTCTGACCGACAATGTTCGCGCTCTTGGTTCGCGGACCCGTGAGAAGCCCCATTTTGTACATCGTATAAAGCAACTTGCGGTGCGCGGGCTTCAGACCGTCGATTTCGGGAATCGCGCGCGAGACAATGACGCTCATGACATAAGGCATGTAGTTCTTTTCAATCGTCTCGGTAATCGGTTGGTAAACGATGGGGGCATAGTGAATGACTTTTTCTTCTTTCTTTTTCGCCATGTCGGATCGGGGTTCCTTTCTGTAAGTTGTCGTCGGGAGCGGTCAGCGGATCTCGCGCACGGTGTGTGCCGCCGCGCGGATCATGCGGTTGTAGAGCGCCAGACCCAAGCCCTCCTGCGGCGGGAGGTGGGCGTAAATGATCTCCGCGCCGGAGCGATCTGCCTGCCGCAGGGCGGTAAAGAGACGGTGCGCCTGCGTGGCAAGGTCGTCCCGCGCGCCAACGGGAATCAGTCCTTCGGGTGCGAGCGCGGCGCATTCCTCATCGTAGCAAAGGATTGCGCACTTGCGCGCCGCCTGTTCCGCGCGCAGGAAAGCGAGAATTTTATCCTCGTCCCTGTGAAGCAGAACCACCGGCGCGTCGGGCGCGTAGTGGCGGTATTTCATCCCGGGGGAGAGCGGGCGCTCGTTGGCGGCAAGTTGATGGGTCACTGCATCGGCAACCGTCACGCGGTCGCAGACCATGCAGAGCGCGTCGTAAGTAATTCCGCCGGGGCGCAGGAGCGTCAGGCTGTCCAAGCTATCGCCGTCGATTTTGACAATGGTGGACTCCAGTCCGATTTCGCTTTCTCCGCCGTCAAGGATCATATCCACGCGTCCGTTCATGTCATGCGCGACATCAGCGGCGCAGGTAGGGGAGGGTTTCCCGGAAAGATTCGCGGACGGCGCGGCAATCGGAAAGCCGCACAGTGCGATCAGGCGGTGTGCAACGGGGTGCGAGGGACAGCGGACCGCCACGGTTTCCAGTCCGCCCGTGGTTGCAAGCGGGATGATCTCCCGGCGAGGGAGAATGACGGTCAGGGGACCGGGCATAAACGCTTTTGCAAGGCGGTAGTAGGTGGGGTTTGTGACGGCGTACTTCTCCGCGTCCGCAGGCTCTGCGATATGAATGATGAGCGGGTTATCGGAGGGTCTGCCCTTCGCCGCATAGATTTTTTCAGACGCTTCCGCGTCGGTTGCGTCGCCGCCGAGTCCGTACACGGTTTCGGTCGGGAACACGACCAGTCCGCCGTGGCGCAGGATGTCCGCCGCGCGCCGCAAATCGCTTTCCTGCCGTGCGGGGTCGCTTACAACAACGATCTCAGTTTCCAAGCTGTTCTCCTTTTAAGATGGTTTAAGACCTCGGGGCTTTGCCCCGAACCCTACTTGGGAAACTTTTGAAAAAGTTTCCCAAGACCTTTCAAAACTTTAAGCAAGGGGGATTTTCCCCCTATATTTATGTGGTGCGGATTCCTTGTGTAGCCGTATACGCCCTGCGAATTCCGGCTGCTCCGAGCCAAATCCCGTCAAGCGGGATTGGCACGGCGGCAACTTGTTGCCTCGCCTCATCTCCGCTACCGGATAGAAAAAGTTCAGGTTCGTTGATAATCGAAGCGGAACGACACGCGTGTTGTTCCGCTTCGGGTAAAAGAAACTATGCCCCGCCGGTTTCTTCTTTCAGCTTTTCCGCCGATTCGGCGGTTGCGAGCGCGTCGATCATTCCGCCAATATCGCCGTCGAGAAAGCGGTCGAGGGAGTGGAGGGAAAGTCCGATGCGGTGATCGGTCACGCGCCCCTGCGGGTAGTTGTAGGTTCGGATGCGTTCGCTTCGGTCGCCTGTCCCGACCTGCCCGCGGCGGTCTGCGGCGATTTTCTCGTCGCGTTCCCGCAGAGCGCGGTCGTAAAGGATCGTCCGCAACATCATCATTGCCTTGTCGCGGTTCTTGAACTGGCTTCGCTCCTCCTGGCATTCCACCACAATGCCGGTCGGCTTGTGCGTCAGGCGCACGGCGGATTCGGTCTTGTTGATGTGCTGACCGCCCGCGCCGCTTGACTTGCAGGATTCAAAAATCAGGTCGGCGGGATTGATGGCAACATCCACCTCTTCCGCCTCGGGCAGGACCGCCACCGTTGCGGTGGAGGTCTGAATCCGCCCCTGCGATTCGGTAAGCGGAACCCGTTGCACACGGTGCACGCCGCTTTCAAAGCGGAAGCGGGAATAAGCCCCGTTGCCCTCCACCGAAAAGACCACCTGACGGAACCCGCCGAGTTCGGTCGGTGTTTCGCTCATCATCCGACAGGAAAACCCGACGCTTGCCGCATACATATTGTACATCCGATAAAGCACCGCCGCAAACAGCGCCGCTTCCTCGCCGCCCGCACCTGCGCGGATTTCGATCATCACATTCTTCTCGTCGCGCGGATCGCGGGGGAGGAGCAGAAGCGTCAGCGCCCGCTCGCATTCTTCCGCCGCCGTGCGCGCGTCATGCAGGTCCTCGGTTGCCAGA
This sequence comes from uncultured Eubacteriales bacterium, assembly GCA_934500855.1. Taxonomy (GTDB): domain Bacteria; phylum Bacillota; class Clostridia; order Oscillospirales; family CAG-272; genus UMGS1865. The sequence goes on along the minus strand of CAKSUH010000043.1, from coordinate 2,699 downwards.
TCGTGCAGTTCCGCGTCGCCGCTGTCCAGAAGCGACAGCGCTTCGTTTATGCGGTCCTGCGAGGCTTTCCATGCGCGGTAAGCCTCGGTTACGGGGGTCAGGGACTTGTAATCCTTCATGATGCCGCGCAGCTTTTCGGGGTCGGAAGCAACCGCAGGATCGGACATCGAAGCCTCCAGACTGCGGTAGCGTTCCTCCGCTTCCCGAAGCCGCGTCAGGAGTGCTTCGGTCATCAGAAGTGATAGAACGCGACGAACGCGCGGTACGCCTCGTAAAGGTCGGTTTTTGCAATCACCTCATAGGGCGCGTGCATCGAGAGCACCGGAACGCCGATGTCGATGGTGTCAATGTTGTGGTTTGCCATGTATTTTGCAATGGTTCCGCCGCCGCCGACATCGGTTTTACCCAGTTCGCAGGTCTGCCAGACCACGCCCGCGCCGTTCAGGCAACGCCGCACCCAGCCGACCAGTTCGGCGGAAGCATCGGAGGTTCCGCTCTTGCCGCGGGAGCCGGTAAACTTGCACATCGCAACGCCGCAGTTGATCATAGCCGCATTGCGCTTTTCGTAAACATCCTCAAAGTTCGGGTCAAAGGTTGCCGCAACATCGCTGGAGAGACACTTGGAGTTTGCGCGAACCGCCGCGTCGTTGCCGCCCAGTTCCTGCGCGAGCGCGGAAATCAGATCGAGGATCAAACCGCACTGCATGCCGCTGACGCCCTCGCTTCCGATTTCTTCCTTGTCGGCAAGAATGCACATCGTGGTGTGGACCTTTTCGTCCGCGTCGATCTGTGCGGTGAGAGACGGATAGGCGCAGCAGCGGTCATCGTGACCGTAGCCGCAGATCATCGAGCGGTCAAAGCCGACATCGCGCGCCCGTCCTGCGGGAACGATGCAAAGCTCTGCCGACTGAAAATCCGCCTCGGTGATGCCGTACTTTTCGTTGAGGTAAGCAAGCACATTTGCCTTCACCGCGTCCTTTTCCTCTCCGTTCAGCGGGCGACTGCCGACCAGAATATTCAGTTTTTCCGCAGAGAATGCGGTTCCGACGGTCTTTGCGTTCTCTGCCGCCGCGAGGTGCGGGAGCAGGTCGGTGATATACATGACAGGCTCGTCCTCGTTCTCGCCGACCGTAATGTTCACAACTTCGCCGTTCTCGCGCACCACCACGCCGTGAAGCGCCAGGGGCATTGCGAGCCACTGATACTTGCGGATGCCGCCGTAGTAGTGGGTTTTGAAGAACGCCATGTCGCTGCTCTCAAACACGGGGTTCTGCTTCAGATCGAGACGGGGGGAGTCGATGTGTGCGCAGGTAATGCGGATTCCCTCGTTGATCGGCTCGGTACCGACGCGGAATACAAACAGATTCTTGCCGCGGTTGTTGTAGTAGAGCTTGTCGCCGACCGAGATGCTGTCTCCGAAGCGATAGGGACGGTAGCCTGCCGCCTCTGCCATTTTTACGCTGACTTCAACCGCCTCGCGCTCGGTTTTTGCGGTGTCCAGATATTTTACATAATCAACCGCATAGTCGTAAGCCTTGCGGACAATTTCCTCGCCTGCGGCTTCATACACCGTCTTTTTCTCATATACATTCGGATTTTTTTCCTGCTTGTCTGCCATGATTTTTTCTCCTTTATCCTTGAAAATAGAGTTTTGTATACATTTTTTGCCCCTTGACCGCACCCGAGACGAATTTTGCCGCGGCACTGTCGGGGATTTTTGTCAGCTTGCCCTGTTTGTTCAGGCAATTCGGGTCAAGCACCCATTTGTCAACCGCATCGGTTCCCGCACGCCATGCGGCAAAGACCGGCTCCCACATGCCGTATCGTCCGTAAAGTTCGGAGAGCAGAGCGCATCCCGCGCGCAGATTGGTTGCGGGGTCGTAAAGCATTCCGTCCTCGGGCGCGTCCTCGTGCAGAATCTCCGAGAAAATCGCGCGGAACCGCTCGGGGGTCAGCCGGAACAGCCCGATGCCGCCGTCTGTATTTTGCCCGCCGCCGTCAAAGCCGCTTTCCAAGCGAATGATGCTGTAAACCGCCGCCTCGGGAATTCCCGCTTCCGCCGCCGCAGAGGCAATCAGGTCACGGTAAGCTGCGGGACGGGCGTACTTGTGCTTTTCGATTGCCGTTGCAATGCCGTCAAAGGCAAAGCCGAAGCCGACCGACAACAGAACCAGAAGCAGCAGAGCAATGAGACGGCGCGAAGTGATTTTCATACTCCGAGCACCCCCGTTTCCGTCAGAATCCGCCGTACCGAAGCGGACAGCGGCTCGGTCCCGCCGTTGTTTTCGATGATGTAGTCGGAGTGCGAGCGAAAGAACGCGTCGGATTTCTGAGCCGCCATGCGTTCGCGCGCGGCTTCCTCGGAAATGCCGTCCCGCGCCATGATCCGTCCGAGTCTTGCCTCGGGGGAGGCAAGCACCGAAACGACAATGCTGCAAAGACGGTCCGCGCCCGCTTCAAACAATTGCGGTGCGTCAAAGACCGCCGCAGGACAGCCGTCCGACTGCAGATTCCGAAGTCGGCGGCGGACATCCGACATGATGTGGCGGTGGGCAATCGTGTTCAGCGCATCCAACTCGGAGGGATCGGAAAAGACCAGTCTGCCGAGCGCCTGTCGGTTGAGGGTCCCGTCTCCCGAAAGAATTTCGTGCCCGAAGTGCCGTACCAGCTCCGAAAGACAGTCCGAGGGGGGGATGAGC
>CAKSUH010000042.1 GCA_934500855.1 uncultured Eubacteriales bacterium | reverse complement strand
TGCGTCTGCTGCGGAAAGCCCGCCAAGCATATGGTGGTCTGGGGCAGACAGTACTGATTGTTGTTTAAGCGTCGAGGGTGCTGAGAAAGTTTTCGCCCACCTTTTTCAAAAGGTGGCACGGATCCAACGCCGTGGAGCGTTGGTCGCCGCCCGCAGGCGGCGAAACTCCTATTCGGCGTTTCTTTTCGCTGTTTCGCGCAAGCGAAACTTGACTTTCTCTTTGCGCCTCTTTCTTGCAAAGAAAAGGCGTGAAAGAAGTCTGATGATTTTAAGCGATAAAGATACCGAGAGACAGAGTCCCTCGCACCGACCCGCAAGATTCCCGTCTTGCGGGTTCTTTCAAAAACACCGGAAAGGAGCGCCGTATGGTCGACATTTGGGACAGATTCAAAGCCTATCTCCGTCACGCCGTGCGGTGCGTTGATCCGGTGCTTTTTTTCAGCGTCACGGCGCTCGGAATTCTGAGTATCGTCACCATCTTCGGTGCGGTGGACAATTTCGGAATGTCCAAACTGAAAATGCAGGTGGCGATGTTCCTTGTCGGCACGGTTGCAACGGTGGTGATTGCCACGCTGGACTTCCGCGTCATTGTGGACAAGCTGTGGCTGCCGTTTTTCATCGGGTCGGTGCTCCTGCTCGGCATTACGCTGATCTGGGGCAAGAGCGGCGTGAGCATGGAGACGGGCAATAAGAGCTGGCTTAAAATTCCGATCATCGGACTGATGATTCAGCCGTCCGAGTTCGTCAAGTTCGCGTTTATCTGCACCTTTTCCAAGCACCTGTTTGCGGTGCGGGACCGCATCAATCACCCGAAGAGCCTTGCGGGGCTGGCGTTGCACGCGGGCATCATCGTGGCGCTGATTCTGAAGTCGGGCGACCTCGGCGTGGCGTTGGTGTATTTGGCCATCATTGCGATGATGCTGTTCTGTGCGGGACTTCACCTCGGCTATTTCGGCGCGGGAACGGTTGCGTTGGTTCTGTTGTCGCCGTATCTGTGGGAGAAGCTGGAGTTCTACCAACAGCGGCGGATCATTGTGGGATTCAATCCCGAACTGGACCCGCAGGGGAAGGGGTATCAGCCGCTTCTGAGCCGTCGGGCAATCTCGCACGGCGGACTGTTCGGGCGAGGGCTGTTTTCGGGTGGCTATTATGAGGTTCTGGACGCATCGCACACCGATTTCATTTTTGCAACCATCTGCGAAAAGTTCGGGTTTGTCGGCGGGATTCTGGTCATCGCGACCTTCTGCGTGATCGTGGTGCGGATTGTCCGCATTGCGCGGATTGCGAACAACTCGGATTACGGCGGTCTGATCTGCGCGGGAATCGGGGCAATGTTTGTGGCGCAGATTCTTGAAAACATCGGCATGACGCTTGCGATGCTCCCCGTGGTGGGCATCACGCTTCCGTTCCTGTCCTGCGGCGGGTCCTCCATGCTGGCAACCTTTCTGATGATGGGTCTGGTCCACAGCGTATATGCGCATTCCGGCGCGGTCCGTTCCTCGGTCGCTCTGCGCGCAATGGAAGAATGAGCCTGCCGGGGCGGCAGACGGAATAAAACAACCTCCGGGATCATATAGTGTAGTACTTCAATGATTCCGGAGGTTCGTTATGTTTATTTATTCCATGCGTGCGGGTACCCTCAAGCTCATCGGCGTGATTTGCGTTGCGCTGACCGTTCTGATCACGCTGATCGCCTTTGTTCCGACCTATACCGTCGGCAACGATGCGGTGAACGCGAGCGGAAACGCTTCGGAAATCAGTTACGACAAGGTGAAGAGCGCGGATGATGCGGGAAAATTCCTGTCGCAGTTCGGTTGGCAGACCGACGGAAAGCCCGAAGAGGTGGAAACCGTGACGGTTCCCGACGAATTCGACAAGGTTTTTGCGGCATACAACGAACTGCAAAAGGAGCAGGGACTGAACCTTTCGAGATTCCGCGGAAAGGAAGTTACGCGCTATACCTTCCGTGTGACCAACTACGAGGGCTACGAGGGAAAGGTGCTTGCAAATGTTCTGGTTTACCGCAACCGCGTCATCGGCGGCGACATCTGCTCTGCCGATACATCCGGTTTCGTGCATGGGTTTTCCCCGAGAGCCTGAAGCGGAAACCGAAAAAGTCAGCTTCCGAAACGCTTTTTTCTGCGGAGAAACCGAACAAAGGCAAAGCCTCCGAAGCCCGCTGTTGCGGCAGACCCGATCGCGATGCCGGTAATTGCGCCGCCGGGAAGCTTCTTCTTTTCAGTATCTTTTTCTTCGGGGGCTGGATTTTCGGGCTTCGGGCTTTCCGGAGCGGGATCGCTTCCGCCGCTTGCGTTGTCGGAGGACGGAAGGTCCTCATAGACAGCCGTGAGCGACACCTCGCCGGTTACGGTAAAGGTATACGCCGCATCCGTGCTTACAGCAGTTCCGTCTGCCGTCTGCCAGTATCCGAACCGCTTGCCTTCCGCAGGTGTGTCTGCCTTTACGGTAATGCGCTCGCCGACCGAAAATCTGCCGCCTCCCGTTCCGTTTGTTACCGTTACCGTTACGGGAACAGGCGCGGGGATTGTCGGCTTGGCGGGCTTTTCAATGGTAAGATCGGTTATTTCCGCACCGTTTGCGTCGAAACAGCGACCGCAGACGGTGCATTTTCTGTGCCCCTTTACGCCCTCTGCTTCTTCGGTTGCGGGGATTTCGTCAATCCAAGCGCCGAGACGGTGCGGAGCGGGCGCCCCGTAGCCGTTGCCGCACAGCCCGCAGACCGCCGGGGTGATGCAGGTCGCCGTTCCGCCGGAGCAGTCCTCCGTTTCGGTGTGGCTCGGGTCTTTTGCGCAGATACGGGTGTGCGTGCCGTTGCCGTTGCTTACGGGCGCGCGCCAATCGTGGCTGTCGTTGGTCGGAATCGCAAGATCGGTTAGTTCCGTGACCCCGTCCGAGGCGTAATGCCTGCCGCAAAGCCTGCAATCCGCGTGTCCTTTTACCCCTTTTTCGGTGCAGGTTGCCGGGACTTCGTTGACCCAAGGCGACAGATCATGCGCGTTCGGTTCTATGGCAAGCCGCAAGGCTTCCGCATCGGTTTCGTTCCTGTTCTCGTCGAAATAGCCGCCGCATTCCGAGCAACGGTAATGCGCCTTCATGCCTTCGGAAGAACAGGTCGGTGCAACGCTCGGTATCAGCTCGCCGTAGCGGTGCGAGACGCAACCCGGTTCGGTATCTCTCAGCTTCGTGTAAGCCTTTATCCGGGCAATCTGCCCGCCGTAGGAGATGAAGTCATAGCCGCCGGAGGATTTCGCAAAAGAGGGCTTTTTGGTATCGGTCTGTACGGTCATGAGTTTTGCAGTGCCGTCGGGGGAGGAAATCTCCGCAATGACAGAAAAATACGATCCTGCGGCGAGCCTGACGGGGGTGTCCAGTCTGACGGTGTTATAGCCGCCGTAGCGGAAGGTCTGCGTTTTCTCGGCGGCAGGAGCGCCGCTTTCCACGGATGACGCGCCCCAGCCGGAAAGTCCGGTGTAGACCCGAACCGTCACCGTAGCGTTGTTGCCAGTAAACCCGATGTTGACCGCTTCCAGGTATTCCGATCTGTCCGCCGTTCCTTTTTTTGCTTCGTACACATTGGCGGCATGACGGATTTTCGACAAGCCGAAATCGGTTTCGCTGTTGTCGTAGTAGTAATTGAAATCGTACGCCTCTTTCGGCGCATAGGTAAAGGTCCACGCGGTCGTGGGTGCGATTTTGCTCTCGTAGGTGAGCCAGAAGTAACCGTTGTCGCTGTAGCTGTTTTTCACCAGCCAGCCGCCGTTCCGCGTAACCTGTCCGGGCTTGAAAAGACTGCTGTCGATATCGTCATCCCAGCCGACCAGCGTGATTGCATGGGGAATCCCGTTTGTAACCGCATTGTCGTTATAGTAGGGCTTGGTTCCGCCGTCGTAGTAACAGGAAGCGGTAACCGCGCCGTATTCGGCAATGGCTCTTTTCAACTCGGCAATCCGCTCGTCTCCGGTCAGGTCAGAGGAGATCAGATTCGCGCTTTCAAAGCGGTAGAGCGTATTTTCCGCAACATTCGCGGCAGGTTTGTCGCCTGCAATCGGCCCCTGCCACATACTCAGCAGGGCAGGGGTCTGCCCGATCTGACCTGCGCGGGACAACCATTCGCCCGCATAGCTGCTGTGATAGGACGCGTTGTTCCCGAGCGGGTCGGTGTTTCTGACATATTTCCGATAGGCAAGGGCTTGAGGATTCAGCCGTAAGGTCTCCTTCGTGCCGAGCCGTTGCTTCAGGATAGCGGCTTCGGAAGCGTTGATTGCGGAATATGCCCAGCAAAGGTTGGTGTCGCCCTGATCCTTTACAGGCGTCAGGTCATCCCGCGGATCGAATTTTGACAGACCTGCGATCTGTTCGGCGGAATCATGGAAGTTCGCGGAAGCCGAACCGACAAAGGCTGACGGACTTGACGCGCTTCCGACTGCCGCCAATGGCACTGACAAGGTTGCCGATAAAAGCAGAAAAGACGCAAAACCGAACAGGAATCCGGTAAATCCCGATTTTTTCATTCGTTTCCTCCGATGCGTTTTGCAGAAGTAAAAAAGGACGGTCTGTAATCCGCAAAAAAGACTTGCCTACAGACCGTCATGTTTGGTGCGGGCGACAGGACTTGAACCTGCACACCGGAGGTATAAGATCCTAAATCTTACGCGTCTGCCAATTTCGCCACGCCCGCGTTGTGGGCGTGGCGAAATTTCTTCGCACACGCCCGCGATTCAGGCGTGGTGAAATTTCTTCGCACACGCCCGCGATTCAGGCGCGGCGAAATTATCGCCGACACCCGTCCGTCCCTTATTCTATCATTTTTTCGTGCATTTGTCAAGCTTTTTCGAAAAAGAAGAAAGGCAACGCCGCACAAGTGTGCCGATTGCACGCTGTGCGGCATTGCCCTGCGGGAGAACTTTCGGGAGAAAGCACTCCCGCAACGGTTTATCCCGTTTTATTTCTTTTTCTTTTCGTGGCAGGCTCCTGCCATGGCACAATGCGCGCAATTACAGCCGCACGACGATTTCCCGCGCCGCTTATCACGAATCAGCGAGAAGACAATCAGTCCCACAACCACGACCAGTGCCGCGCAGATCAGCACGGTTGGCAGATACTTTGCAACCCAAATCAACATAGCGGAAGCTCCTTTCCTTTTTCGGTTGGTTATTTGCCCGTTCTGACTGTTTCGGTCAGCTTGGTTGCTTCCTTATAGGGACGGACAACCATGTAGACCATGCCCGCCAGAAGCGCAACCGCTGCGATGATGCCGAATACATTCGCTTTCCCGAGGAAGATATTGCCGAACTGGTTGATCATCAGCGCAATCGCATAAGCAAAGCCGCACTGATAGCCGATGGCGAACCATGTCCATTTCGGGCTGTTCATTTCCCGTCTGATGGCGCCGATCGCCGCGAAGCAGGGAGCGCAGAGCAGATTGAACACGAGGAACGCATAGGCGCTGACTCCCGTAAACGCTTCCCGGAGCGCGAGATAGACATTGCCGGAAGCACCGTAGAGAATCCCCATTGTACCGACGATGTTTTCCTTTGCAACCAGACCCGTGATGGACGCGACGGTTGCCTGCCATGTGCCGAAACCGAGAGGCTTGAAGATCCACGCGATAGCACCGCCGACCGCTGCGAGCATGGACTGATCCAACTCATCCTCCGCAAGCATCCGGAAGCCATCTGCCGTGAAACCGAAGTAGCTGGTGAACCAGACCACGATCGTGGACAGGGCGATGATCGTACCCGCCTTCTTGATGAAGGACCAACCGCGCTCCCACATCGACCGCAGGACATTCCCGACGGTGGGGAGGTGGTATGCGGGAAGCTCCATGACGAACGGAGCGGGGTCGCCTGCAAACATCTTGGTCTTTTTCAGCATGATACCCGAGAGAATGATTGCCGCCATACCGATGAAGTATGCGCTGGTGGCAACCAGAGCCGAGCCGCCGAACAGAGCGCCCGCGATCATTGCGATGAACGGAACTTTCGCGCCGCAGGGAATAAAGGTGGTGGTCATGATCGTCATACGGCGGTCACGCTCGTTTTCGATGGTACGCGAAGCCATGATGCCGGGGATACCGCAACCGGTACCGATCAGCATCGGGATAAAGGACTTACCCGACAGACCGAAGCGGCGGAAAATCCGGTCGAGAACGAACGCGATACGCGCCATGTAACCGCACGCCTCAAGGAACGCGAGAAGCAGGAACAGAACCAACAACTGCGGGACAAAGCCAAGCACCGCCCCGACGCCCGCGACAAGACCGTCCAGAAGCAGACCCGAGAGCCATGCGGGCGCTTCGGCTTTCTCCAGACCCGCGCCGATCAGAGCGGGGATGCCGGGAACCCAAGGTCCGAAATCGCGCTCGGAGGGTCCCTCAAAGCTCTTTTCTTCCAGATAAGCAACAGCGTCGAGGTAGGAAATCTGAATGACGCCGTCATTCTTCTTTTCCGATTCGGGAACGACATCGTAATAAACCAGCAGGTCCGCCTGCTCATAGGTGTCCTCATCGATAAGAACATTTTTTGCAATCGCCGTTGAACCCGTCTCCGCCTTGACCGCCTTCAAGGTAGCCAGAGCCGCGTCCGCGTCGAAATCGTCCGCTTCGGGATCAATGGCGTTGTCGCCGAGGAAGGCATTGACCGCATTCAGCGCGTCGCTGTATTCGCCCGCGGCTTCGTCAAATTCGCCTCTGCCGATTCCGAGCATGAACCAACCGTCGCCGAACAGACCGTCATTGGTCCAGTCGGTTGCAAACGAACCGACGGTGACCATCGAGATGTAGTAGACCAGGAACATGATTGCCGCGAAGATGGGCAGACCCAGCCAGCGGTTGGTGACCACGCGGTCGATCTTGTCCGATGTGGAGACTTTGCCCGCATTCTTCTTTTTGTAACAGCTTTTGATAATGGTGGAAATGTAGATGTAGCGTTCGTTGGTGATGATGCTTTCCGCGTCATCGTCCATTTCCTTCTCCGCTGCCTTGATGTCGGCTTCAATGTGGGCGAGAATCTTCGGATCGAGCTTCAGCTGCTCCATGACCTTGTCATCGCGCTCAAAGATTTTGATGGCGTACCATCTTTGCTGTTCTTCCGGCAGACCGTGAACTGCGGATTCCTCAATATGCGCAATCGCGTGCTCCACGCATCCCGAGAAGCTGTGCATCGGAACGGTCTTGGTTTCTTTCGCCGCCCGGATGGCTTCCTCGGCGGCGGTTTTGATGCCCGTGCCCTTCAGTGCGGAAATCTCCACAACCTTGCATCCGAGCTGACGGGAAAGCTCGCCGATGTTGATCTGGTCGCCGTTCTTGCGGACCACATCGATCATGTTAATCGCAACCACAACGGGGATTCCCAATTCGGTCAGCTGGGTGGTGAGGTAAAGGTTGCGTTCCAGATTGGTTCCGTCAATGATATTCAGAATGGCATTCGGACGCTCGTTGATCAGGTAATTTCTTGCAACAACCTCCTCCAATGTATAGGGGGAGAGGGAATAGATGCCGGGCAGGTCCGTGATGATGACATCAGAGTGGCCCTTGAGTTTGCCCTCCTTCTTTTCAACCGTAACGCCGGGCCAGTTTCCGACAAACTGATTGGAGCCGGTCAGCGCGTTGAACAGGGTCGTTTTGCCTGCGTTGGGGTTTCCTGCAAGTGCAATGCGGATAGTGGTTTCCATTTTGCTTTTTTCCTTTCGTATTAGTCGTGACTAACTTTTGCGCCGAAAACACCGAACGGTGCTTTCGGGAGCGGGGACTTACTCAACCTCGATCATTTCGGCGTCCGCTTTGCGCAGGGACAGCTCGTAGCCGCGCACATGGAGTTCGATCGGGTCTCCCAACGGGGCGACCTTGCGGACATAGACCTCGGTTCCCTTGGTCAGTCCCATGTCCATGATGCGGCGCTTGATTGCGCCCTCTCCGTTGAGGCGAACAATTTTAACCGTTTCGCCGACTTTGACATCACGCAGTGTTTTCACAGTTCCGTCTCCTTTCAGATCATAATCTTTTGCGCCATCTCGCGACTGATGGCGATTCTGGATTCCTTGACATTGACAATCAGATTTCCCGCCATAGAATTGACTACGGTCACGGTTCCTCCGACCACAAATCCGAGATTTTCCAGATGCTGTTTGACCTCGGGATTCCCGCCGATTCGCTTGATGATCTGCGGAGAGCCGATGTCGGCAACGATCAGTGGCATCATTGATTGATTCCTTTCCGATATCGGTCGGCGTTAGCAAGCGCTAACCTTGCGGACCGATAATCGGTTAGCCCTTGCTAACCACACTATATTATACAGGCTGCGTGGGCGTTTGTCAATCCTTTTTTTGCAGATTTTCGAATTTTGTGATTTTCGACAGGCGAATGCGGGCGGAATCGGCACGAAAACGGAAGAATTATACAACTTTTTCTCGTTTTTTGCGTATCAAAGCGTGAATTCCGCTTTCGCCGATGACCCGAATGCCGTAGCTTTTCAGGAGTCGGACCGTGATGCCGTCGCCGTCTGTCAGGGTCCCGTCAAAGTTGCCGTCATAAATCTTGCCCGCACCGCAGGACGGGCTTTTTTCTTTCAGAACCGCCAAACGGCAACCGTTTTCCCGCGCGATCCGCAAAGCATCCTCGGCTCCTGCGTGATATTCCGCCGTGACATCCGTGCCGAGACGGTTCCGAACCCGCCCGTCCGATCCGATCTCGGATGCGGGGCGCGGCGTCGGCAGACCGCCCAGCTGCTCGGGACAGACCGGAATCAGCCGATACCATTCCCGTAATTCCTCTGCGGCAGAACAGGGCTTTGATGCCCCGTCGTAACGGCAGGGAACGCCCAATAAACAAGCGCTGACCAGTATCGCTTCCTTGTCCATATCCGTTCACCTCGTTTCTGCCTATATTGTAACACATGATAGGGGAAAAGTCAAGGGAAATAGGATACTTGTTTGTTTGCCTGATGTCCTACATGAGTGCCGAGATTCCGCCTGCCGGCGCCCCTTCGGGGTTCGACTCCGCGGCAGTTGTTGGTTTTGCGATCACCGTTGCACCGTTGTGCCGCTCCGCTCAGAATGACACAGTGGGTAGGGC
>CAKSUH010000041.1 GCA_934500855.1 uncultured Eubacteriales bacterium | reverse complement strand
GCCTCCTATACCTTTACCCGCACCGAGCACGATATTGTTCTTGACGGGGCGGTAACCGAGGGAGAAGAATGGGACAAAGCGGAGTGGACCGCTCTTCATAAAACGCTCGGAGAGGAACGGGAAGGCGTTTCCGCGCGCTTCAAGGGTCTGTGGAAGGAAGTGAACGGCGAAAAGTATGTTTACTTCTTCCTTGAAGTTACGGACCCCACCGTTTCAAAGCGGACCGACTGGCAGGGAGATGCGTTTTTTGTAATTCTGAATGAAAACGGAACACACAAAAATACATCGACAACGGTCATGAAAACCGTCTCCAACGCAACCACCGGCGGCATGGAGGTAACTTACTCTTCGATTGACACGAGAGCTTCCGATTCTCTTTTCAGGGCAGAAGGACGCTTTCGGGTGACGAACGAAACCTTCTTTTTCGACCTTCTCGTGCAGGATAACTACGAGGGATTGGAAAAAGATGACACGGCGGGAAAAGCAAAATATTCCAGATACGCATGGAACAATGTTCCACAAAACAATGTAGCGCCGATGGGCGCCGGCGTTCTCGGCTCCGAGCCGGTAACCGGGTCGGAAACCGAGCCGATTGGAGAGGACTCCCTCGGACGCTATCACATCTATCAAGCCATGGGGAATATCACGCTGGACGGAAAGGCAACCGATGATGAAGCGTGGAGCGCCGTGCAATGGACTGATTTCAAAAAAGAGCCGACCTATACATCCGGCAACGGAACCGTGCAGGCGGGTTTTCTCGCAAGAATGAAGGTCCTGTGGCAAAAAGATTCCGAAAAGGCATACCTTTATTTTCTGATTGAAACGAATGATGCAACCGATTCCTTCGGAAAGTCAGGATGGCCATACGATTACTTTAAGATTTATGTTGATGAAGATGCGAACGGAAAAAATGAAACAGCAACGAGTGCAAGATATCTCGGAAAGGATGTCTTTGACAATCAGATTGAATATAAGGTAGATGATCATCGCGCGGAGGGAAAGGGCTATACCGTTGAGGCGAAATATACTTTTGTAAATGCCGCAAACTGTGCAGGCGTTATCTTGATGGAAGCGCAGGTACATGATTTCACCGGTAACGCCGCAAGCGGAAACGGACCGTATGTCAGATATGCATGGAAGAAGCAGGCGGGAGGAGACAATCCCGCAACCGGAATGGGAATCATTTCCGATATTCCCGTATTTGCGGTCAGGACCATGGAGGGTGCATCTGTCCGTGTTGATACCGAGGAGCCGAACAAATCGGGGATTCGGTTCCGCACAACGGTTGATGCCGCATCGATCGCAAAATTGCAGGAAACGGGAGCAACCGTTACAACCGGAACGCTGTTGCTTCCGACTGCAACGCTGACGGACAAAGGCATTACCGAATTCACCAAAGCCAACCTTCTTTCGGCGGGTCTGACGGAAGGAAAGGATTTTTACGACATTGTAAATGTCGGAAATACATGGGCGGAAGGTACTGACGGACTGTTTATCGGTACGCTGTTCGGAATCAAAAATTTCAAGCGCAACTTCTCTGCGGTCGGCTATGCCCGCGTGGAGCTGAAGGACGGCACGGTTTACATGCTCTACGGTGGATATACACCGGAAAACGCAAGATCGGTTGCGGAGGTTGCACGGATGGCGCTGGAAGATACCTCCGCAGTGTACACAGCTGCGCAAAGAGAAATTCTTGAAAATTTTATCTCGGGGGGAACCCAATCTTGAGAACCCCCGCATCCTATCGCATTATGCAATATAACATCCTGCATCAGAAGGCGGGATGGGGCTCCGAAACATATCTGAGCCTCGGATTGAAGGCGCGCGCCCAAAGCGTTGTGCAGGCAATCAACGAAGCCGCCCCCGATGTTCTGGTGCTTGCGGAGCGACATGACGAGTGGGCGGGGATTACGGTTGACTACAGCGACACGGTCGATCTTGCCGCCCTGTTGGGAAGTCGGTATGCCTTTGCCGAGAACCGCATTGAGAACGGAGCGACCGTAAACAGAACCCCGATTGTTTATAAAACCGATCAATTCCGTTGCGTGGAGTCCGGATCCGCAGAGCTTGGCGAAGAGATGGATTTTTCCAAATCGCAAAACAAGCGCGTGGTTTCGTATGCGGTTTTGGAGGATATTTCCGATTCCGAATCAAACGGTGTAAGATTTGTGGTGTTCGCCACGCATTGGAGCTCCGGTACCGATGCGGCGGCTCTTGCCGAACTGCACGGAAAGCAAGCCGAAAGCATGAGCCGTATCATGCGGGAGGTGCTGTCGCATGACGATTATGCCCGTCTTCCCGTTGTTGTCGCGGGGGATTTCAACACCTACTATTCTTCCGAAGCGTACCAAAGGTTGTTGACCGACGGCGGACTGACCGATGCGGAAACTTCCGAAAACGGTGTTGACGCGGTTCGGGCTTGGATTGTGGACCACATAGCAACGGCGCGCTGCCGGACGGATTCCTTTGCCTTTATGGAGACCGAAGCAACGAAGACGGCTTCCGACCACTACCCAATTTACTGTAATATCAAAATCGGAGGATAAAGCGATGAAAGCAAAATATGAAACCCCTGAATTTTTGTGGACCGGACTTGCTCCTGCGGACATCATTTCCACATCGGGAGAAGGAGCCGGTGTACGGCTTGCTGTCGGTGAGGTTGGAATGGAAGACAATTTTGGACTTACCTAAAAGGAGAAAAGAAATGAGAAGAAAATCGGTTGTTTTGGTCGCACTATGCTTGGTTCTTGTGCAACTTATGGTTGCGTTCGGAGCAATTTCAGCATCGGCAAAGACATATGAGGATCAGCTCCGTTACGACATTTACCGCACGGATTCCGCCAAAATGGTTTTGGACGGAAAGGTCAGCGAAAACGAACCGTGGGAAAAGGTCCCGTGGAGCGAACAGCTTCGGTATTATGCCGTCAATGACAACGCGGATATGACGGACTTTACGGAGCCGGAGGACCCCGGGCGTTTCAAGGCGCTTTGGTCGAGTGATGCAGAGCATTCGTACCTGTATATTTTGGTTGAACTGACAGATCCGGACGGAGAATATACTTCACACAACGGGTATGATGACTGGCAGGCGGACATCTTTCAGGTTTTCGTGGAAGAAACCGGAAGAAAAACAGAGGCAAGCGAGGTTGTAACCGGCGGAGACGGCGTTTGCCGCAGAACGGGAAGCAGACCTCTGAAGTCTGCGGAAGGCACGCAGAAGATCGGTAACTGGTTTGAATACTTCATTTCCCGCGAAGGAACCTCGGTTACGGTGGAGGCGAGATACACCTTTTATGATCGGCAGTATGCAAAGGCAGACGCTGTATTCGGCTTTGAAGTCATTGCTCAGCGCGGCAACGGAAAGTCTTGGGTTCGCCAGTATGCTTGGAGCAACAACCCGCAAAACAAGCCGGATCTGGCAGGACGGGCAACGCTAAAGAATGCGAATGCCGCCGATCTCGGAAGCGCTGTGGATGAAAATGCGAATGCGGTCTTTTATAACAACGGCATCGCGGTTGCGGGTTTGAATAAGGACGCTTCCGGTAAGGTGACGCTACCCTCTGCGGTATCCGATACCAAGGTCTGCGCATGGAAGAACCGTGCGGACAGCAAGCTGTACGCGGCAGGCTCCGAGTTTACCGTAACAGTCGGCGAAACCGCCCGTTTCGATGCCGTCAACCCGAAAACACAGCTTCGTACCGGTGCAAGTGTACGCCTGTCCGGAACGGTTGCGATGAAATTTGAGGGGTCGGTTGCCGATTTTGAAAAGTACGGAGACGATCTTTCCAAGGTTGGAATCGTAATTGCGGAGACTGCATTGGTCACGGATGAGCTGATTGCAAACGGCGTAACGCCTGCGGCTCTGACTGCGGCGAACATTGCGTTTGTAAAAAGCGAAACCGATAAGGCGGAAACATTTGAGGCGGTTCTTGAGGACATTACGAATTGCGAAAAGTCATATTCTGCTTTCCCTTATATTGTCGTGCAAACAGCAGACGGAACAACGGTTGAATATGCGGGAGATTATTCTGCCGAAAACAATTCCCGTTCCGTGATCGCCGTTGCGGAAGCTGCCTATGCGGATCGGGTTCAGATCAGATCTCAGACCCATTCCTTTAAGATCGGTCAGGAGTATGGCGTTCGGGGCTTTGAACGGATTTCCTATGCTCCGTATACCCGTGAACAGCTGGCGTTTCTGAAAAAGCTGTTAACGGCTGAAAAAACGGAAGCCTGACGGACACATCGGAAAGCGGAATCGTTTCCGCTTTGGAATTTGAAAGGAGCTTTATTATGCGAAAAATTTTTGCTATGCTACTGGCACTGGTGCTTTGCGCGTGTATGCTTGTATCCTGCAATAAGGAGAAGGGGGAAGAAAAGCCGAGCGGCTCTGCCGTAACGGAGAGCACGGTTGCTCCAACCGATGAAAAGAAGGAGTCCCACACAGAGGCTCCGCAAACCCCGAAGCAGGATTGGACGAACTTTTACTGATTGAATTTCCGCTCCCAATCGGAGCCTCGGCACCGATTGGGAGTACGAAACCCATTAAGGAGATTTTATATGAAAAGAAGTATTTGTTTCTTTCTGGCTTGCCTGATGCTTGTCGGATGCGCCTTTGCGGTGTCCTGCGGGAAAAAGCCGCAAACCCCTTCGGAGACGACCGAACCCACGGGAACAGTCGACCAGAATCCGGACTTTACGGTTCCCGAAAAGCTGAATTTCGATCGCACCTTTACCATCCTGACTTATAACAGTTCGGAACCGGAATTCGGAGATCCGGAGGGGGACGGAGCAGACAGCGTCAACACGGCGCTTGTCAACCGCGATCGCTTTGTGGAGAGCTATCTGGGGGTAACCGTAAAGACCGAGAGCAAAAACGGTCAGTATACAGATCGCCTCAGTTATGCGGACTATGTAGCCAATTCCGTAAGCAGCGGCTTGGCTGCGTATGATCTGATCGGCTCCTACAGTCTGATTCCCGTATCTCTGATGGTGCGGGGTATTCTGGAGGACCTGAACGCACTGAAATATCTCGATTTCGAAAAGGATTGGTGGGCGGATTTCATCTATGATTCCGTTGCCATCAACAACCGTGCCTACTTCATGTCGGGTGATATTTCCGTCAATCTGCTGTATTTCATGCAGATCATGGCTTTTCACGGCGATCTGTTGGCGGCTTATAATATCAGTGAAAAAGAACTGTATGACCTTGTGGATGCGGGAGAATGGACGCTGGACCGTTTGCTGGAGATCACTTCCGATATTTCACAGGCAGATTCGGACGGAAAATGGACCGAGGGGGCATTCTATGGTGTCAGCTGTGTGGACGGCAATATGCTGGACAGCTTTTACATTACATCCGGACAGAAACTCTTTGAGATAGAAGAGGGACACTTAACGACATCAAAGGATATCACCTCCGCTAAGACCGTTGGTCTGTATGAAAAAGTCTACAAGGCGATTTATGATGATCATATCATCAGTTACGGTGCTAACGCAGGTGTTACCAATTACATGTTCAAGAATAATAAAAGTGTGTTTGGTGTCATGACGGTATATAACCTGAAAGGCATTGTTGAAGACGCCAAGGATGTCGGTCTGCTTCCTTTCCCGAAATATATAGAGGAAGAGCGCTATCGCACGCTGTTGGGGTCACCCCACACGCAATACTTTATTCCGTTTGATGCCAACAAGGTCGATGAATCGGCGGCAGTGATGGAGACCATGGCATATGCCAGCAATCTTTTTGTTACCCCCGAGGTTTTCCAGAAGGTCATGAAATATCGGTTCAGCAAGGATCCCGATTCGTCCAGAATGTTTGACATTATTCGTTCCGGGTCCTGCACCGAGCTTGGTATTTTGGGTTATATGCTGTTTACAAACGGAATCGAGCCTGCTTCCATGTTCAGAAATGCTTTGCTGTTGAAAAAGACAAGTTGGTCATCCTATGTTAAGGGAGGCTTCCAGGACCCTATGAACGGGGTTGCGGGGGCATTGGACGATTTTTTCTTTGACTGATTTCCGAGGTGCTGATCACGATGAAAAAAAGAATTGCCCGGCAATTGCTTGCTTTCCTGCTCCTGCTTACCGTTGGGCTGTTCATCATTGCCTGCGGCAAGACAGAAACAAACGGCAAGCCGACCGATACGGTACCCACGCAAGCGGGGGACGAAACAACGGATCACGGAACTGCGGGAACGCGGCTGACGCTTTCCTCCGGAATCCTTTCTGATTACATCATTGTAAAGCCTGCGGACGCTTCAAAAGGATTGAGTTCCGCAGTTGACGATCTGCAAAAAGCGCTTTCGGATGCGACAGGCGCAAGATTCCGCGTGACGGAGGATTACGGAGAGGGCGATCCTGCAGACGATGTGAAGGAGATCGTGATCGGAAATTGCAGTCGTTCCGCCGCCCAAGCGCTTCTTCGGGAACTCAGATACAAGGATTACAGAATCAGTCTCCAAAAGGATACCATTCTGGCAGTCGCTCATGACGACGAAACTGCGGTAAAGGCTACCCAAAAGCTGATCCGTATGCTGAAGGGAAATATCGAAAAGTCCGAAAACCGCTCCGAGTTGGTCTGGGCAGGAGATTACACCTACAGCGCAATGTCATATAAACTCGCGGATATTTCTCTGCATCGGACCTCCCTGCGGGAATATACCATTGTGTATTCTGCGGAGGATTCTATGGGGAAAACCAATGCAATCAAGCTGCGCGATCAGATCGGATCACTGAGCGGATTTGTTTTGGAGATTGCTTCCGATAAGACCCCGGAGCGCCGGTATGAAATTTTGGTCGGAAAGACCAACCGTACGGACAAAGCCTATGAGGCGCTTGCTTTGCAGGCGATGGAGTATGCGCTGATGACGGAAGGAGACAAAATTCTGATCGCAGGCGCATATCCGTTCTCAACACAAAAAGCGATCGAGGCGTTCGGGACCTATGTGTTGAGCACGAAAAACGGGATTGTTGACGGAATGAGCCAAAAGGTATCCCTGCTGAAGGATGCGGTTTTTGAAGCGAACAGCGCCGACCTCCGCGTTATGGAGTACAATGTTTTGGTCGAGTTCCCCGGTTGGGGGGCCGGAGGGTCAATTCCTTCCGAGGTCGAATTGCGCAAAGAAATCATTGCCGAAGTTATCAACGGTTACAAGCCGGATGTTTTTTGCCTGTGTGAGTTCTTTGAGAATTGGAGAAAGCAGCTTCCGCCGCTTTTGGATAGCTGCTATCGGTTTGTTGCAATCGACAGACCCGACGGTTCATCAAACCGAAATTCCATCGTATACAATGCCGATCGCCTGAATCTGATCGACGGCGGATATGAAAACATCAGCCTTTTGGAAAACGATAACAACAAACGCATTGTCATGTGGGGGCTGTTTGAAGAGAAAGCAAACGGAAAGCAATTCCTCGTTCTCGGTACGCATTATGCGTCCGAACCTGGGACGCAGGGGGAGAGCTGGCGCTTGCAGCAGGTGGACCTGACTCTCAAGCTGTTGGAACGGCTGACCGAACAGTATCGCGTTCCCGTCATTCTGATGGGGGATCTGAACTGCGTAAAAGGGCAATCCCCGTATGACCGTCTTATTGACCGAACGGGCTTCTCGGACGCAATGGGAGGCAAAGCCGAAGCCTTTGTGGATCATATTCTGTACGATCCTGCAGGGCTGAAACTCGGAAAGACAATCATTGAAAAAGAAAAAATGACTGCGATTGCATCCGATCACAGTCCGGTAATTGCAGATTTTTATTTTACGAATTAAACGCTTGGAAAATGCAGATCTGCATAAAATCGGGTCTGCATTTTTTCGTTGAATATTTATTCGGATTGCTTTGATCAGAAATAACCTGAAAAATGAAAGGACTGTATTCTCATGCCAATTGTAGATATGCCTTTGGAAAGACTGAAGGTTTACTCGGGAATCAACCCGCGTCCGTATGATTTTGACGCATTTTGGAATCGCTCTCTGGAGGAACTGTACGCCATCGACCCACAGGCGGAATTCCTGCCCTATGACTACCCCTCCAAGATTGCACGGCTGTATGATCTTTGGTTCACCTCCATGAAAGGAGCGCGGATTCACGGTCGTGTCGCCGTTCCGAAGAACCTGACGGGCAAAGCACCCGCTACTCTGCATTTTCACGGACTTTCCGGTCGGTGTGAAAATTGGAAAAACCTGCTTGTTTACGCATCACAGGGTTTTGTGGCTGTCTCGATGGATGTCAGGGGACAGGGCGGACTCTCCGAGGACATCGGGGGAACTTCCGGAACGACATTTCCAACCCCGTTCATGCGCGGCATTGAGGGAGAACCGGAGAACCTGTTGGCGCGGGATATTTTCCTTGATACCGCACAGCTTGCCCGTGTAATCATGGCGCGTGACGATGTGGATGACGCAAGAGTTGGTGTTTACGGTGGTTCTCAGGGGGGCGGTTTGTCGGTTGCCTGCGCTGCATTGGTGCCGAAAATCAAGCTCTGCGCCACAACCTACCCTTACATGAGCGATTATCGCCGCGTTTGGAATATGGATCTTGCCAAAGGAGCGTATGACGGCATTCGCTATTGGTTCCGTTGGTTTGATCCTTTGCATGAGCGTGAGGATGAGATTTTTACAAAGCTCGGCTACATCGATATTCAGTATCTCGCCCCGCGCATTCAAGCGATGGTCCTGATGTCCACAGGATTGATGGACACCACCTGCCCGCCCTCCACGCAGTTCGCCATGTACAACAAGATCACCTCCCCAAAATCGGTATTGATCTATCCTGATTTCGGTCACGAAGGACTGAACGGGAATGATGATGAAGTGTTTAAGTTCCTTTCCACGCTTTGATGCTCGGCTCGTTTTGTACAATTTACACTTTGTATGATTTTTTGAAAGTTATCAACTATCTCAAAAAATGTTGAATTGATAGGAATGCGTTTTTTCATTCGCTCGACGGGTTCACTTTCTGCGTAAGCAGGAGAATGCCGCGATGTCGGAGACAATCCGCGGCGGGGTCACACCGCCCGGCAAAGCCGATCGGAGAGACGATGGGAGACGGTTACCAGCGGTTACGGACAGTTTGCATTTTTCTGTGCGGGGTCGTGCTTACGGTGTCGTAAAAACATTTTTTCCGGAATTTGCGGGGTCGGAATGGTGTCGCATATGTTGCGGTATTATTTTGCCCCTTTCATACGGTTTTGAGATAATAAAAAAGAAAGAGCACCGCTTCGAGAAAATTTTTTCTCCGAAGTGGTGCTCTTTTGTATTATATTTTTGGATGTTGCAAAAGCTGCTACACCGATATGATATACTGGCTCTATGACCACTGAAAAAAGATAAAAGTCTTTTGTGAATATAACAGTTTCTGATAGGTATATTTGCTATAATGAACCTGAGATGCGGAATTCATTTGGAATTTTACGACGAAAACAGGCAGT
>CAKSUH010000040.1 GCA_934500855.1 uncultured Eubacteriales bacterium | reverse complement strand
ATGTCAATCTCCCGCTCCCCTGCCTTGCCTTTTTTTGTCATCATCAGGGGCGAGGTTGTGAACAGCGCCTGCATTGCGGCGGCAGTCTTTTCGTCAGCCCCCGCAAAGTGCAGGTCCATTTCATAGCTTGCCCAACCGATGTCCTGAAACTTTGAGGTCGGCTCATAAGCGTCCAGAACCGCCATTTCCTCGGTCAACTCCCGATTCAGCCGCGCCACCACCTCGGCGGGCGGAATTCTGCGATCCAACCGCAGGTCAAGATACTCGCATTCGCTCTCGGTTCCGACCGAAAGCGGCAACCCGAAGGTCACCTTGGCGTGCGGGTTGAAGCCCTGCGTGTACCACATCGGAATGTTCGCCCGCATCAGCACCCGCGCAAGCGTGCGTTGCAGGTCGAGGTGCGAAATGTACTGCAGACTTCCCACCTTGCGGAATTTAATCCGCATCGTGAGGAACGGGTCGGCTTTCTCCCATTGCGCCATGATGGTCTGACGGTCGGGAATCATCCTGCGCGGCAAATCCGTCGGTTCCTCGGGCGGATACTTC
The DNA here is from genome assembly GCA_934500855.1 of uncultured Eubacteriales bacterium. GTDB lineage: Bacteria > Bacillota > Clostridia > Oscillospirales > CAG-272 > UMGS1865. The sequence goes on along the minus strand of CAKSUH010000040.1, from coordinate 9,004 downwards.
GCCGCGTTCGGGCAGACCGCGCGCTCCCCGCCCAATCGGTTCGCGCCGCACCCCGAGCATTGCTCGCGGCAGTTCGGCGTGGTTTTCGCGGCATACGCCCGCTCACGCTCGCGCAGGAGGAATTCCTTCGTCACGCCGCAATCGATGATATCCCACGGCAGAACCTCGTCAAGTCCCCATTTGCGATGCGCGTAGAACGCGGGGTCAATCCCCGTCCGGCGGAATACATCCATCCACTTGTCGTAATCGAAATACTCATCCCACGCATCAAAACGGAAGCCTTCGCGGCATCCCAGTTCGAGCGCGTCGCTCAGCCGTCGGTCTCCGCGCGCCAGAACCGCCTCGACCAGGCTGACCCGCGCGTCGTGGTGCTGATAGCGCACATGGCGGTTGGTAATCTTGCTCTTCAGATACTCCTGCTTCTCGCGGAGCATCTCCATGGTGTCCTGCGGTTCCCACTGGAACGCCGTGAACGGCTTCGGAATGAAGCAGGAAACGCTGATCGTCACCGTGACCTGCCGTCCCTTGGGGCGGTTGGGGTTCTCGTAGTAGGATTCCGCCACCTTCTCCGCAAGGCGCGCGATTCCCTCAAGATCATCGAGGGTTTCGGTCGGAAGTCCCTCCATAAAATACAGTTTGACCGCCGTTTTGCCCGCGTCGAAGGCAACCTTCATCGTCCGAAGGACCTCCTCTTCGCGCACATTCTTGTTGATGACATCGCGCAGGCGTTGCGTTCCCGCCTCGGGCGCAAAAGTCAGGGACGAGGACCGCACCGACGCGATGCGATCCATCAGCTCGCGGCTGAAATTGTCCACCCGCAGGGACGGAAGCGACAGGCTGACCATATTCTCATCGGTCCAGGACAGGAGACGGTCGCAAAGTCCGTCCAGCTGTGTGTAATCGCTGATGGAGAGCGAGGTCAGCGACATTTCCTCGTAGCCTGTGCTGTCAAACAGACATTTCGCCTGCTCGTTGAGCACATCGGGCGTTTTCTCGCGCACGGGGCGGTAGATCATGCCCGCCTGACAAAAGCGGCATCCTCTGATACAGCCGCGGTAGACCTCCAGCATGATGCGGTCATGAACCGTCTCAATGTACGGCATCACCACACGGTCGGGGAAATAGACCTTGTCCAGATCGCGGATAATCTGCTTGGTCACCTTCTTCGGAATGTCATTGAAAATCGGCGTGTAAGCATGGACCGTTCCGTCCGCATTGTAGCTGACCTCGTAAAGCGACGGCACATACACCCCGGGGATCGTCCGCGCCGCCTCATGCAGAAATTCCGCACGGGTATAGGTCCCCGCGTCCTTCATCCGGATGTAAAGCTCCACAATGGACGGGAGCATATTCTCGCCCTCGCCGATGTTGAACAGGTCGAAAAAATCCGCCACAGGCTCGGGGTTGAAGGCGCACGGACCGCCGCCGATGATGATGGGGTCATCCTCCGCGCGGTCACGGGTCCTGAGCGGAATCCCCGCAAGGTCGAGCATATTCAGCACATTCGTATAGCTCATTTCGTACTGGAGCGTAAAGGCAACGAAATCAAAGACATCCAACGGATCGCCGCTCTCGAGCGCCACCAACGGCAGGTCATGCAGCTTCATCTGCTCCTGCATATCGACCCACGGATCATAGACCCGCTCGCACCAGATGTCGGGATGCTCGTTCAAGGCGCCGTACAGAAGCCGCACGCCGAGGTTGGACATCCCGATCTCGTAGGTATCGGGAAAGCAGAACGCAAACCGCGCCTTCACGCGGGTTTTGTCCTTGATGACCTGCCCGTATTCGCCGCCCGCATATCTGCCCGGCTTCGAAACCGATTTGAGGATCGTACTGTTCGGTCGGTTGACCGTTTTGTTTGTTGTTTTCATAGTTTCCCTTCAAAAAACACCGCCCGGCAAGGCTGTCTGCCGCGCGGTGTGTCATTCAATCGTTTTGCGTTCCGTTTCCGCCGGGAAGCATGATCCATGCCGCAACACAGACGGAAAGATCCCAGAACAGGCGGTACAGGAGCGGACTCAGAACCATCGCCCAGCCGGGAAGCGTTCCGAGAAAGCCGAACACGGTCCCCAGTACGGCACCGACTGCGGTTGCGCCGCAAAGAACGCGATAACCGATCCGTCGCAGTCCGACAATTGCGCTTGCGGCGCAGACAGGACCTGCAATGTCGGTCGTTTTTCCGAGTGCGACCGCTCCGGAATCCACCACCTCCTGCACGCTGTCCTGCTCGTATCTGCCGGGCGTGACCACCCGCACATAGGCGGCGCCGTCTCCGCGGCTTGAGCGCAGAAAGGCTTCGCTGAGGTTGGGATCGTAGGTTCGGATCGCCGTCACGGTATCCGCCTCGGCAAGCAGCGTTGCCATGGCTTCAAAGGTGCGGGATGAGGTGTACTCCATCTCGTAGCTGAGTTTCAGAACCCCGTCAACGGCAACATACATCAGGCTGACATTTTCCGCGCGCCGCGCCCGACGGTCGGTGCTCTCTCTCGGAATCCGAACGCCGCTCTTTCCGAGGAACTCCGCGGTTCCCGCCAGCAGATGGTATCGGTTGTCCACAAGCGCCTCGGTCCCGCCCTCGGTCATGCGCAGGAATACCACGGGCAGTTCTTCGTCCGTCTTGCCCGGAGCGCTCATGCCGACGGCATCCATCGTTCCGCCCATTCTGCGGAACAGCGCTCCCGCCAGCTTCATATCGTGACGGAAATCCTCTCCGTCACGGACCGAAATCTGCGTGCATTTCTGCGCGGCATACATATCGCTGTCATTGAAAATCACGGTTTTTGACTGACTGTATTCGGTCACGGAACCTTCGCCGATCAGCACCTCGTTCCGTTCCGCAAGTCCGCGGCTCGCGCGGCAGAGCGGATAGAAATAGAGGAGCACGGCAGAGGTCGGAGCCGAGAACATCAGGGTCACGGCAAAGGAGGAAAGCCCCGCCGCAAAACTGTCGGCACGCACGGCGCCGATCAGTCCGCACAGGATTGCAACGCAGAACGAAAGGCAGATCAGAATCGTAAACGGAAATGCCGCAGAAGAAAAATCGTTGCACCGATGGAAGAAGCCCGCAACCCGACCGCTCTTGCGGACACGATAAAGGTTCTGGTCGATCTCATCGTTGATAATCCGCACAATCCGCTCGCCGTTCCGCAGTTTTTTCTTGCGCGGCTCGGTTGCGTCAAGAACCGTCTTTTCCCCCTCCGCCGTAATCAGACGGTAACTCCGCATTTCGCACGCCAGACGCAAGGCGTCGCAGAGTGCCGTCAGAAGAAGCGCGCACGCCGTTCCGAATCCGATCGGCTGCATTTCTTTGGGACCGCCCGCAATCAGCACCGCCGCGCCGTAAAGAAGCGCTACGGGGGTCAAAAGGGCTACGGTTGAATAAGGCGTGGGGGTAAAGCGGAAGAAGCTGCGCAATCCCGCATCGATCTGACGGTAGGACAGCGCTGCCGCCCCCGTCAGAAGCAGCAGGGAGACGAGCGGGAACAGCCACGGGTAGGAGGAACGGTAAGCATCGGACGCACCGCCCCAAAGCCCCGGAATATCCGCAAACGCCAAAAGAAGCGCGCACAGTGCCGTCAGCACCACACGCAGGACCAAACTGTTTCGGTCATGCGCGTAGGCGGCAAGCGTTGTCTGTCTGTTGCCTCCGTCGGCTCCGTCCTCACCGCGATAACCGAATGCCGTGCGGAAACGCCGATGCTCCGCCTCGCGGGTCTTTTGCCTGTGCTCGTTGCGCAGTCTTTTCAGCGTTTCATAGCCGACCAGCCGCCCCAGCTCGTTGTCATACCCCAGCTCCAGAAGCATCGCGATGTCGTCCTCGCTCATACCCGTGCGGCGGCAGATGACCTCCAGTGCGTCGGCGGAATCCGCAAGTTCCTGCCGTTTTCTCTCCCGTCTGCGTGCAAACGCAGAGGTTTTTTTGCCGTCCCGACCAACTTCCGGAAGATCCGGCTCTTCCATCGGCAACAGCTCGGGGACCGTATCGGTCACCGTATCGTCAAGCGCCTCGTCCAGATGCTCATCCTCGGGAAGAGTTGCAATGGGCGTGCGGTTGATCTTTTTCGGGCGTTTGGACGGCAGACGGAAACCGTTTCGCGACGAATCCGCATTCGCCGTCCGCTTTTCCTCCCGCTTTTTGGGACTTGCACTCCCAACGGCGGAAGTCTTTTCGGAAGTCTTTTCGGAAGTCTCCCGTTTTTCCGTTTTTTCCGTGCGTGCGGGCGCGGTCTGCGGCGCCGATGCAGTCTCCCACGGGCGCTCTGCGCGATGGGAACGCGGCAGGCTGATACCCGACTGTATTTTCTTTGCCTCGGGCTTCGGTTCCGGCTTGTCCGACGGTGCGTCCGTGCGTTCGGAAGGTGCGCCCTCGTTGACCTGCTTCGGCACCGCCCGTGTTGCAGTCCCGCGCGGCTTGATGACGATCGGAGCCTCGGCGCAGGCACCGACCGACGGCTCTGCTCCGCCCGTTTTTGTGCCGATTACGATCGGCGGCATTTCTTGCTTTGCCGTCGGCGTTTCCGCATCTTTGGGATTCTTTTCTTTCTTTTCCTGCACGGCTTCCTCCTGTTCCGACGAAGTTATTGAAGGTGCATTCCGAATCGGTTCCGGCTTTGGCTCGGGTTTCGGCTCCGGTTTCGGCTCCGGTTTCGGCTTCGGCTTCGGCTTCGGCTTCGGCTCGGGCTTCGGCTCCGGTTTCGGCTCCGGCTTCGGCTCGGGCTTCGGCTCCGGTTTCGGCTCGGGCTTCGGCTCGGGCTTCGGCTCGGGTTTCGGCTCGGGTTTCGGCTCCGGTTTCGGCTCTGGTTTCGGTTCCGGTTTCGGCTCCGTCTCCGACTCGGGTGCAACAGAAAAATCCTCCGTCAGGCGGCGGAGTGCCTCGGGAATATGCTTCTCCGACTTTTTCTCGCCCGGCTCCGCTTTCGGTTCCGTTATCGGTTCTGCTTTCGGTTCCTCGGACATTTTCTCCGCCTTTGGCGTTTCCGTCGGCGTTACCTTCGGTTCTTCCTTCGGTTCTGCTTTCGGAGTTTCCTTTTTCGCTTCCGACTTCGGCTTTGCCCGAGCGGTTTTTTCCTCTGCGGGCTTTCGGGATTCGGCATTGCCCGGCGTTGCTTTTGCGGGCTTTTCCTGCCCGTTTGCGACTCCGTCGGTCACATTTTTCAGCATCCCCGCGATTTTCGCCTGAAAATCCGCGTCATCCGTATCGTCCGCCATCTTCTTCTCCCGCCGCTTTTCCGCAAGCAGGGATTCCTGCAGCTTTCGGACCAACTCGTCCGTTTTCTGTGCATCCGTCCCGTTTTTCTTCACCGCAACCGTCGCTCCTTTCCCCGAAATTCCGTTTTCTTCTTTCAGCCTTCCTTATGCTGCTGTCTTGCGACCTCGGCAAGGATCACCGCCGCCGCAGTGGACACATTGAACGAATTGACCTGACCGTAAATCGGGATGGACACGATCCCGTCGCAGGCTTTTCTGACAACCTGCGACACCCCGTCCCCCTCGCTGCCCATGACGATTGCACAGGCTCCCGAAAAATCGGTTTTCCACAGACTGCTTCCGCCTGCTTCCGCGGCATAAACCCACACGCCCGCTTCCTTGAGTTCCTCCACGGCAGCGGCAATATTCGCAACCTTTGCAATGGCGAGATGCTCGATCGCACCTGCCGACGCTTTGGTGACGAGCGGGGTCAGCCCTGCGGCGCGACGCTTGGGGATTACAAGACCGTGCGCACCGCAACATTCCGCGCAACGGATGATGGCGCCGAGGTTATAGGGGTCGGTCACGCCGTCACAGATCACGACCAGCGGCGCTTCCCCGCGTTCCTTGGCAATGGCAAGGATATCCGCCACCGAGCAATATTCCTTCTCCGCCGCCATGGCGACAATTCCCTGATGCGGCGCAAAACCCGACACGCTGTCCAGCTTCTGCCGTTCCACTTCGATAACGGGAATCTTCCGTGCAATCGCCTGCGCGACAAGAACCGTAATCGAGCCTGTCCGCTCGCCCTTCTGCACGAGAATTTTATCGATCGGGCGCTCGGATTTCAACAGTTCCCGCACCGCGCTCCGACCGATGACCGCGCCGTTTTCGTAATCGCCGTGGATGCCGTCCGCAGGCACTTCTCCGAATTCCGTTTCACCCGCCGGTTTGACCGTCGGCTTTTCGTTCTGCTTCACATACGGCTTTTTATAGGGCTTGGCATACGGCTTAGCCTCCGCCTTTTGTCCTTCACGGCGGGACCTGTCCCCTCTTTCGGGACCTCCCTGCGCAAAACGCGGCTTTTTCGCCCCCTCGCGGTTGTCACGGTCGCCTTGTCTCGTTCTGTTCTTCCGATTGTTCTCCATTTGATGTACGGTTCCTCCGATTGGTAAGCAAGTCTGAACTCACTTGATATTTTATCATAAAAAAGCGTATTTGTATAGAGTTTTTTGAAATTTTCCGTCCGAAAACTGCGAAAATCCTTCGACAGAAAACGATTTTTCGGGTTCTTTCCGGTCGAAACCCGCACGCGCAGGTCGAGGTCAGTCGCCCGCGGTCGTTCCCGTCAGCCGTTCGTAGTAAGCACGGACCGCTTCGAACGCGCTGTCCTTCGATGTTTCTCCCATCACCGAACGCGTCAGAATCACACGGTAATCCCCGCAGGCTTTTACCATGAACTGCGTTACGCCGTATTCTTCAAAAATTGGGAGGTCGCCCAGTCGGCGGTTCTCCGCAATCTGAATCTTTCCCTCAAACCAGTTTTCATACACATACGGGCTGACAATCCAGATTCCGCAGTCCCCCGTCATGAGATAGCTTTGCAGCGTTCGGATGCGGTCTTGGTTGTAGCCTCTGTCCAGATTCCGCCCAACGGTATCGAGCTTCTCCTCGCCCGTTTGGGGGTCCGTATAGGTATTATTGGCAACGATCTCCTCTTCGGTGAGAATCGAATACTGCCCCATCGTAACCCGCAGATCTCCGTCCGCCGCCCCCAGCACGCTCTTCAGCCCGGACTGTTCCTCATTGGTCATGACATAACCGCCCGCAAATGTGACCGTTATTCCGTTGCCTTCGCTTTTTCCGCATTGCGGCAGGGTAACCGCAAGCAGAACAACGACCAGCAAAACGGCAATCGTTTGCCACTTATAATGAAACCAGAAGTTGTCCAGCCACCGCAGAAATTTCGATTGCTCCGCCACTTCGTGCGCGTTGTGTTTTTCTTCCATGTTTTTCTCCTACAAAAAGCGGGACCCGCCTTGCGGTCGGGTCCCGTATGGGTAATAAGACCTCGGGCTTTGCCCGAACCCACTTAGGAAACTTCTTGAAAGAAGTTTCCTAAGAACCTTCAAGAACTTCTGACAAGGGGATTTTTTCTTCTGTCTTTGCCTTGTGCCGATTCCGAAGGAGCTTATGCCTGACTCTTTCCGACCTCCAGCACCGCGACATGAATCGTTCCCGCGGGGGTTTCGATGTCCTTTTCGTCTCCTGCGCGCATATCAATCAAGCCCGCGCCGATCGGCGACTGGTCGGAAATCTTGTGCTCGGCGGGGTTGGACTCGTTCGAGCTGACCAGCGCATATTCCACAGGCTCGCCGCCGTTAAGCGTCAGCTTTACCGTGGAGCCGAGGCTTGCCATGCTGAAATCGGTGGTCGATTCATCCAGAATCACCGCGTTTTCAACCAGTTCTTCCAGTTCTTTGATGCGTGCTTCGTTCTTTGCCTGCTCGTTTCTCGCTTCATCGTACTCGGAGTTCTCGGACAAGTCTCCGAACGACCGCGCCACGGCGATGTCGTTCTTGATCTTTTCGCGCTTCTCCAGCTTGAGATAGTTCAGTTCGTCAATCAGTTTCTGATAACCTGCTTGTGTATAGGTGATTTTCTTTCCCTTTGCCATTGTTTTGCTCCTCGTTTGCTTTTCTGCTTTCAGTTTGTGTTATTTGAATAACGCGACCGCCGCCAGAAGCTGTGTGTCCTCGCTCTGCTTCAGTGCCGACAACGGTTGCTTTTTTGCTTCCTCGCTCAGTTCGGCAACAATGTCCGGTCGGATGCCGACGCCGTGATAGGATTCACCGCACTTTGTGACATACGCGTGCGTGGTCAGTTTCAGGTACGCTACGGTACCGTCCGTAAACGGAATCCGCCGCGTGGTCTGCATGATGCCCTTTCCGAAGGTGGTGTTTCCCACGATATTGTCCACGCGGAATCCCTTCTCCGTGCGGTAATCGCGCAGGGTTGCCACAAAGACCTCTGCCGCCGACGCAGTGTTCTCGTTGCACAGGACCGCAAAATCCAGATCCCGGTACATTCCGATTTCGTCCTTTGCCACGCTGCACCCCGCATAGCGATCGGTGAAGGTGTGCTCGGTGACCGTGTAGGTCCCCGCCACCTTCTCGTCCTTGTCAATGGCGCTGATGACCATATCCCCCTCGCCGAGGAAATAGGACAGGACCGCCACAATGGATTGCAGATCGCCGCCCGGATTGTTGCGCACATCGAATACGAAATGCTTCACGCCCGCGTCAAGCAACTTGTTGACATTCGATTTGAACTGCCCCGGCGTAGTCATGTCAAAGCCCGAGATGTGCAGGATTCCGACCGTCTGGTCACTCTCCAGCAACTCCGAACGCACCGAATGCGTCTCCAGCTTCCGCCTTGTCAGCGTCCGCTCCAGGCGCTCCACACTCTCCCCGCTCTCGCGCAGGAACATGACCTCCACATCGGTCCCCGCTTCGCCGCGCATGGCAAGAAGGGTTTTGTCGAAGCCCAACTCTCCGACGGTTTTCCAGACGCTTTCGATCCTGACCGCATAAATCAGATCTCCCGCGCAGATCCCCGCTTCGATCGCGGGCGACTCCTCGTAGACCTCAATCACGCGATAAACCTTTTTTTCGCTTCCGTCATAAGTGAAGGTCGACTGCACCACCGTCACGCCGATGCCGCAGAAATCCCCGTTGCTCTCGGCGGTCAGCTCCGCGTACTCTTCCTCGGTGTAATACCGTGCGTAAACATCTCCCGTTGCCTCGACATAGGC
>CAKSUH010000039.1 GCA_934500855.1 uncultured Eubacteriales bacterium | reverse complement strand
GCAGAACCGACAGCAGGATCAGCCCCGCGCCGCCGAACAGCTGTGCCGCCACTGCCATGACGCGGTAGCTGATGCGGCTTGCAAACCGCGCGGCAACCATGTCGATGCAGAGTTGCAGCAGGAAATTGACGGTTACAAGCAGGGTGATCTTGGTCATCGGAATGCCGTAGCTGTCGGAAAAGGTCACAAACAGGAGCGGCGTCAGCGTATTGACGATTGCCTGCACCACATACCCGATGAAGCAGGCGGTTACGGTTTTCTTACAGTTTTGTTGTGACATCGGTCGGTTTCAGCTCCCCGTTGGTTTCGATGATGTCCGCACCAAAGACGCGGATTGCTTTCTCCGCTTCCTCGGGCTTGGAAAGGATCCAGACGCCGAGCCGCGCGGAAGCCCTGACCCGTCCGCAGACCTCGGAATCGGCTTTTGTCCCCTTGAACCACGCGGTTTTGGCGTTGTCATAGCAGACCCAAACGGTCAGTTCGCGCCCGCGCGCAATTTCGGTGACTTCGCGAATGCACTCCGCCGAGAGATCGCCGCCGTCATAGTGCAGTTCGGCTTTGGGCAGGGTCTCTGCCACCAGTCGCAGAGCATCGGTTGTTTTGCAGGTCATGCCGATCCGTGCATGGCTGTTCCCAAGCTGTTCCAACATCGCATCGCGCATCTCGGGCGGAAAGGATTCCCACACATTGTCGATTTTCAGCCGGATTCCGCTTTCCTCCGCAAATGCGAGCAGTTCCGCAAGCGTGGGAATCTTTTCCCCCGCGAATTCGGGGGCTTTCCACACGCCGAAATCCAATTTTTTCGCTTCCGCCAGCGTCAGATCCGCGATTTTGGTTTCCTCCGCAACGGCACTGCCGTCCGGATTCCGTCCCGTGCGGTTCACGGTTCTGTCGTGCAGCAGAACGATCACGCCGTCCTTTGTGTATTTGGGGTCGCATTCGATGATACCGTAGCCCTCGCGGACTGCGGCGCGGTAAGCCCGCATGGTATTTTCGGGATAATCCGAGCTGACACCCTTGTGTGCCTGATAGATGACCATAATCTCAAACCTCGCTCCGCTTTTCAAAAATTCGCATTTATTATACCATGTTTCGTCCCCGCTTGCAAGGCTTTTTGCAAAAAAACCTTGGAGAGGAAGCCCTCTCCAAGGTCGGTTATTTTTTTGCGGTTACGGATTACATCAGGGAATGATACAGCCCGATGATATCCTCGAGCGTCGGATCCTTCGGGTTGCCGGGACGGCAGGCGTCCGCCATTGCGGATTCGGCAAGGAAGCGAACATCCTCTTCCTTCACGATTGCCTTGAGATCCTGCGGAATTCCGACATCCTTCGACAGCTGACGGACCGCATCGACCGCCGCCTTGCGATACTCCGCCTGCGACATCTTCTCGGTGCCTTCCACGCCCATCGCCTTCGCGATGTCGCGGTACTTTTCACCCGTTGCGGGCGCGTTATACTCCATCACGGTCGGAAGCAGAATTGCGTTCGCCACGCCGTGGGGGGTATCGTAGACTGCGCCGAGCGCGTGCGCCATCGAGTGAACGATACCGAGACCGACATTGGAGAAGCCCATGCCGGCAATGTACTGTCCGAGTGCCATCCCCTCTCTGCCCTCTTTGGTGTTCTCAACCGCACCACGCAGACTCTTGGAAATCAGCTCAATCGCCTTGAGATGGAACATATCGGTCATTTCCCACGCACCCTTGGTGATATATCCCTCAATCGCGTGCGTCAACGCGTCCATACCGGTTGCGGCGGTCAGCCCCTTGGGCATGGTGGACATCATCTCGGGGTCGATGATTGCGACCACGGGAATATCATGCACATCCACGCAGACGAACTTCCGCTTCTTCTCCACATCGGTGATGACATAGTTGATGGTCACCTCTGCGGCGGTTCCCGCGGTTGTGGGAACCGCAATGATCGGCACCGACGGATGCTTGGTCGGGGCAACGCCCTCCAGACTTCTCACATCCTCGAATTCGGGGTTTGCAATGATGATACCGATCGCCTTGGAGGTATCCATCGAGGAACCGCCGCCGATTGCGATCAGATAATCCGCACCGCTCTTTTTGAAAGCGGCAACGCCGGTCTGTACATTTTCGATCGTAGGATTGGGTTTGATGTCGGAATACAGCTCATATGCCAGACCTGCGCCGTCCAGCACATCAAGGACCCGCTTGGTTACGCCGAAGCGGACCAGATCGGGGTCGGAACAGACCAGAGCCTTATGCAGACCTCTTCCCTTGACCTCGCCGACGATCTCATGAATCGCGCCCGCGCCGTGATAGGATGTTTCGTTCAGAACAATTCTTGCCATGTCAGTCACCTTTCCTTTTTTGTTTTATGTGTCCCTGTCGGAAAATTCACAATGTCCTTGATGTTATTATAGCATATCCGAGAGCAAAAATCAACATATAAATTCCATGGAAATCTGATTTTTCTGTGATATCAGGCAAAATTTTGTCTTTTTTCAGCAATGCTTCACAATACAGTCGACCAAAAGGCGGTCAGACTTTCCCGTCCTGCCGCGCTTTTTTCTTTCTCGAAAACGGTTCGGTCGCAGGCGCGGACAACAGGAATACGAAGCAGAGCAGGACGAGCAGATTCCCTACGCGGTCATACAGCGTTTTGTCGGTGCGGAATTCCGCAAACCGTACCTCATAGCCCTCGACCAGCGCGCCGATCTGAGCCGTGGAGCGCCCGTACCGCGTAATCACATCCGAAATCCCCGTGTTTGCCGCACGGACATAGGTTCTGCCCGTTTCGATTGCCCGCAACTGCGCCTGATACAGGTGCTGACGGACCGCCGCGGAATCATAGAACCAGGAGTCGTTACTGGAAATCAGCATCAGCCCCGCGCCGTCCCGTACACTGTCAAGCGCCAGCCTTTCATAGATGGAATCGAAGCAGATCAGGGACCCGATCTTTCCCCATTCCGTCTCAAGCAGGGCAGAATCGGAGCCGGCGGTCAGGTCATCGTCAAGCGCCGACAGCTCTCCCAGCGGCGGAATCAGTGCGGTAATCAGCCCCCGCATGGGAACATATTCCCCGAACGGAACCAGATGCCGCTTGTCATAGCGCGCTTCCCCGTCAAAACCGTTCTCCGGAGTCACGAGGAACAGGGAATTGTATTCGCGCCCCTCCCCGTCCGTCCAGAGCGCGCCGACGATCAGCGTCACATTGCAGTCCCGCGCCAGTTCCTCAAGCCAGACGGTCAGCGGACGGTTGAAATTCAGATTGTACGGAAGCGCCGTTTCGGGCCAGACCACCAGTTCAGCCCCCTCGCCCGCAGCCTTTCGCGTCAGACCGCCGTAGGTGTCCAGCGTGTTCTGATAGCTGTCGGCGCTCCATTTATCGTGCGAGTTGATGTTGCCCTGGATGACTGCAACATTCGTCCCGTCCGCGTCGGTCTTTCGGGGCAGGTTCATCCGCAGAAGCCCGAATAAAAGGTTGGACGCAAAAAGTCCGATCGCCAGAACCGCGCACAATACGCGCTTCGGCTTGCCTGTAATCGCCGTTGCGATCAGTGCATTGACGGCAACCAGCAGAAAAGTAATCAGATACGAACCGAACAGCGAGGCGCTCTGAAGCATGGGGAGCAGTTCCGCCTGACCGAGCGCCAGCCTGCCCCACGGGACTCCCGTCCACACCAGCGTGGCGGACCATTCAAACACAACCCACAGCGCAGCGAGCAGGAACGGTTTTGCAAGCGGATACCGTTTGACAGCCCGCGTCCGGCACAGCGCCGCGAAGCCGAGAAAAATCAGCCCCCCGGGGATCGCCTGCAACAGCGTCAGCCCGATCCATCCCGCAAGGACAACCGCAACCGACGCGCCGTTTCCGAGCCCGACAAAATCCAACGGGTAAAGGTAAACGAACCAGTGATACAGAATGAAATAGAAAACGAACACGGTGAAAAAGCCGTAACGGTAAGCCTTCCACAGGCTCACGCCGCGGTCGGTGAGGCGGTAGAGCGCCAACGCAATCGGAATCATGGTCACCCACTCGAGCATTCCGACCTGCGGAAAAATCAGCGTCAGCGCCGTCAGCGCCGCGCCCAATGCGAGAAACCCGCGCAGAATCCACGCTTCCCGTTTCGTCATGTTCCGTCCTCCTTTCCTTTTTTCACATTCCGAATTCGCGCAGAAACCAGATCTTTGCGGGATCCAGCTGTACGGTCCTGCCGTTCAGATACCCGAGCGGTCCCTCTCCGTCACGGAATCGGAACTGCAACCGATAGGCATAAAGCGCCTGAAATTTGTAGCCCTTGGCACGGTCCGCACGGTTGACGCCGTACTTCCCGTCCCCCAGAAGCGGATGCCCGATGTGCGAAAGATGCGCGCGGATCTGGTGCGTCCGTCCCGTCACCAGTTCCACTTCCAACAGGGAGAGGTCCCCCTTCTCCCGCACCACGCGGTACTTGGTGATAATTTCCTTGTAGCCCGCCTGTTTCGTATCGCTGACCGTTACGGTATTGTTCGCGGCATCCTTGCGCAGATACCCGTGCAGGGTGTCCGCCTGTTTCGGCATTTTCCCGTGCACCACGCAGTAATAGAACTTCCGCACCTCGTCGTTGCGGATTTTTTCGTTCATTTCCCGCAGGGCAGCCGCGTTCTTTGCGGCAATCACAATGCCGCCCGTGTTGCGGTCGATGCGGTTACAGAGCGCGGGAGAGAAGGACTGCTCGGCGGCGGGATCGTACTCCCCTTTCCGGGTCAGGTAAGCCTTGATATGCAGAATCAGAGTGTTCTCTCCGCCTGCGGCATCCTCGTGAACCAACACCCCGGGGCGTTTGTTGAGCAGAAGGATGTTTTCGTCCTCATACACGATATCCAGCTTCGGCACGATCCGCTCTGCGGCGCCGCTGTCCTTCTCGGGCGAATCGAAGAATTCGTCGCGGATAAACAGCTGCACCTCGTCCCCCTCGCAGAGCATTTGATTCTGCTCCGCCCGCGCGCGGTTGACCTTGATCTTTTTCGTGCGGATATATTTATACATCAGCGACTGCGGAAGCCCCCTGACCGCCTTGGAAAGGAATTTGTCAAGCCGCTGTCCCGCGTCGTTTTTTCCGATTTTCAGAATTCTCATATACAAAGCGCGGAGAGACGCAATCCGTCTCTCCGCTCTCCTTCGGTGATGATCTCTCAGAGTGTGCCGAAGATCCGGTCGCCCGCATCTCCCAGACCCGGGATGATATAAGCGTGATCGTTCAGGCACTCGTCCAACGCGGCAGTGTAGATGTCGACATCGGGATGCGCTTCCTGCACCTTCTTCACGCCTTCGGGCGCCGCAACCAGACACATGAAGCGGATGTGCTTGCATCCCCGCTTCTTCAGCATATGGAGCGCGTCGATGGCGGAGCCGCCGGTTGCCAGCATCGGATCGACCAGAATGACGATGCGGTCGTCGATGTCCGGCGGGAGCTTGCAGTAGTACTCCACGGGCAGATGCGTGGAAGGATCGCGGTACAGACCGATGTGACCGACCTTCGCAACGGGGATCAGGCTGAGCAGTCCGTCAACCATGCCGAGTCCCGCGCGCAGAATCGGAACGATTGCCAGTTTCTTGCCCGAAATCATCTTCGCGGTCATCTTGGTGATCGGCGTCTCGATATTGACCTCCTCCAGCGGCAGGTCGCGGGTCAGCTCATAGCCCATGAGCATCGCAATCTCCTCCAGAAGTTCGCGGAAGTCCTTGGAGCCGGTCTTTTTGTTCCGCATGATGGACAGCTTGTGTGTGATCAGCGGGTGGTCGATGATGTGCAATTCACTCATAACAGTTCTCCTTTTTGGATTATCGTAACAATTATACATCCCTTTTCCCGATTTTTCAAGTCCTAAATGCAAATTCCCGCTTTTTTTTTGCAAAATTCCTTTACTTTCGGAGGAAAAGGTGATAGAATATAGAATGAGAAATTGTTCCCCGGAAGGAGCGCCCATGTCCCACTCTGATTTTTCAGGATATACGGTCGGCTTTATCACGCTCGGCTGTAAGGTCAATCAATACGAAACCGAAGCGATTGCGGAACGCTTCGCCGCCGAAGGTTTTACCGTCCCCCACAGCGAGGACGCGTGCGACATCACCGTTATCAACACCTGCACGGTCACTTCCGAATCCGACCGCAAGGCACGGCAGATGATCCGCCGCGCGATTCAGCGCAACCCGAACGGCTACATTCTGGTCACGGGATGTCTCTCCCAAACCGCACCCGAGCAGGTTGCCGCCATTGCGGGCGTGGACTTCGTTTGCGGCAACACCGACAAACAGGCGGTGGTGGAAGCGGCAAAACGGCTGGTTCTGCAGGGCGGAAAGAACCCGGTTCCCGAGATTTTCCGTCGGAGCCTTGACGGAAGCGGATTTGAGGAGATGTCGGTCACCCGTTTTGACCGCACCCGCGCCTACATCAAAATCGAGGACGGCTGCGAGAACCGATGCGCCTACTGCATCATTCCCGCCGCGCGCGGTCCCGTCCGCTCCAAGCGCCCCGAGGCGGTCTTGGAGGAAGTGCGCGCACTGGTTGCGGGCGGATGCCGCGAGGTGGTGCTGACGGGCATCGAAACCGCCTCCTACGGGCGCGATCTGGACGGTTGCGACCTTGCCGACCTGCTTGCGGCGGTTGACCGTGTGGAGGGACTGGAACGGGTTCGCCTCGGTTCTCTTGATCCCTCGCTGATGAAACAGGAATTTGTCGACCGCATTGCGGGACTGCGAACCCTCACCCCGCATTTTCACCTTTCCATGCAGAGCGGCTCGGATACGGTGCTTGCGCGGATGAAACGGAAATACAACAGCCGCATGGCACTGGAGGGCATGGAACGCCTGCGCCGCGCCATGCCGCGCGTACAGTTCACAACCGATATGATCGTGGGTTTTCCGCAGGAGACCGACGCGGAGTTTGCCGAAACGCTCGATTTTGCGCGGAGGGCACGCTTTCTGATGATTCATGTATTCCGCTACTCCCGCCGCGCGGGAACGGTTGCCGCCGCAATGAGCGGGCAAATTCCGGAATCGGTCAAGGCAGAGCGCTCACGGCTTCTCTCGGAGGTCGAGGCAGGCATCCGAAAAGAGATTCTGGACGGCATGACGGGGCGCGAGCTTTCGGTTCTGTTTGAGGACGCGGAAGGCGGAAGGCGCTTCGGACACACGCCGGAATTCATCGAAGTATCGGTTCCCGTCGAGGGCACCGAACACGGCGCGGTACGGCAGGTGCGGATAGAAGGAAACGACGGAACCGTTTGCAACGGCACGGTTTCGGAAGAAAGGAAGGATTGACGCATGGGCAAAAAGCGGGAACGGATGATGACCGACGGGGAGCGGGCGCTCCTCGGAAGTCTGCGGACACTTTCGGCGGGGTGGACCGCCACGCGTGTCTCTCACCTTGCCACCGATGACGCGGAGGTGGCTAAAACCTATCGCGACATGATGGAAAAACGGCGCGAAATGCACCCGCAGGCGCTCACGCCGCCAACGCTCGGGGAGCTGTTCGGGCTTGCTTCGGCATACCTCGCGCGGAGCGGCAGACAGCCGACCGTCGGACATCTGCGGCTGACGGTCGGAACCGAGCCTGCGGAAACGCACTTCGGCGCGGTCGGCTCTCCCTTGCTCCTGAATGCGGTCGGCGAACGGTCTGCCGCTCTCCCCGCCCCGGGAGACGCGGTGCTTCTGGTCCGTGCCGAAACCGAGGAGGCACTGACCGTGGCTCTCGGTCAGACTGCGGTCCGGTCTGCGGTGAAACGGATGGAAACAGTCGGAGAGTACGGCATTCTCCCGACCCTGCTGCCGTATTTCCCCGGAATTCTCTACAACCCCGAACGCCTGACCGACATTCCGGCAGCTTCTCCGCTCGGGCGGCTGTTCGTTCCCCTCTCCCATGCGAAGTTGCTTTTGGTTGACGGAAAAGACGCGGAGCGCGTCAAAGAACTTCTTTCCGGAGAAACGGGCATGTCGGCAACCGTCGCGGCGGTTCTGACCGATCGGGAGGAGACTGCGTTTGCCTCTTCCGCCTCCGATGTTCTGCGGGTTCCGACGGCACAGCTCCGCGCGCTCCCGGAACGGAAAGAAGCGTCGGTTTCGATTCCCGCCGAAGCGGCGGGTGCCGGACCCCTGACGCGGGTTCCCGTTGCGGGGAATGCCTCCCCTTATCTGGAATCTCCCGCATTTCTGCCCGAACGGGTGACAAAGAACGGGCTTGCGGTCGCATCTGCGGTCCGTTCACTCGGCGCGGGCGGTTTCCGCGCGGCAATGGCAACGGTTCTCGCGCCCCTGCTTTCGCTTGCGGCGGCGGGCGCGGATTACACCGGGATCCGACTTGCAATCGGTCTGCGGCTCCCGACCCCGACCGACACGGAAGCCGAGAGCGGTCTTGCGGCAAGCATTCTCGGCATCTATCGCGCACAGATGGAGTTTGCGGCACCTGCGGCGCTGTTTGCAGAGGTTGACGACAGCCTGACCTCGCCCGAACTGACGGTCTGGGCAGTGGCGGAAAGTGCGGGGGTTCTCCCCCCGACCTATCGCGCAGCGGGCAACGCGGTCTGTTGCGTAACCCCCGTGATGACCGATACGGGCATTCCGGATTTCGCGCTTCTGCGACAGCTTCTGACCGAAGTCCGCGCACACGCGCAGAGCGGGAACCTGTTCAGCGCGCGGCTTGCGGTCGGCGAAACCTTAGGCAACTGCATCGCCCGGACTGCGGGCAACGGGCTGACCTGCCGCTTGTCGGATGCGGAATCGGCGGGACACCGACTGCCGCTCGGGCTGATTACGGAGGGAACCACACTCCCCTATTCCCGCATCGGAACGGTTGCAACCGAGATTTCGACGGCGGTAACCGATGAAAAGCCGCTCGCTCTTCCCGAGCGGGTCGGGAAATATGTCTGGAGCGATCGCTATGAAATCTGCGTCCTGTCCCGTTCCGATGATGCGGCGGCAGTGTCGCTCGCGGCGGCGTTGCGGGGGGTCGGAGCCGACTGCACGGTGCTGACCGAGCGTGACGGAGACGGTCCGATCTCGCGCAGACTTCTGACCTCGCGCATTCTCATTCTCTGCCCCGAAGCCGCGCTCCCGCAGGACGGAAAAACCGTGTTTGCCCTGCGGATGCTGACCGCAAACGGCGGTCTGATCCTGCGGCTCGGAGAAACGGCGCCGACGGTGGCGGACTTTGCGTCGGTAACGGTTTCGGGCAGGCTCGGAGAATCTTTCCTGCGCGGTATTGCGGCGGCTTGCGGGAAGAAATGAGGCGATTTTCTGCCGATTTCCGTGGTTCGAGGCAAAAAAACTTGAGAAAAACAGAAAAAATTTCAAAAACCACTTGCAATCCGTGAAAGAATATGGTATAATGGTTGCTGTTGTACAGTGGTTCTGCCCCGTATTGCTACGGTGAAGCGTTAAATTTAGGAGGTGTCAAAAATGGCAAAATGCTGTATCTGCGGTAAGGGCGTTGTGTTCGGTCAGAATGTTTCGCACTCGCATCGGAAAACCAACAGAAGCTGGAAGCCCAACATCCGTAAAATCAGACTGGAAGGCAGCAAATCGATCAATGTTTGTTCCCGTTGCCTGCGCACCATGAAGAAAGCCTGAGAGCGACAGTCCGATCTCGGCAAATAGAGAGTATGGCAG
>CAKSUH010000038.1 GCA_934500855.1 uncultured Eubacteriales bacterium | reverse complement strand
GACGGTCGAATTTGAGATGGCGGTTGCAGTCGATGCAGGGGTTCGGCGTTGCGCCCGACTCATAGGCACAGACGAACCGCTCCATCACCTCACGGCGGAAATCGCCGCTGAAATTGAACACATAATACGGAATTCCGAGGCGGTGCGCCACGCTCCGTGCGTCCTCCACATCGTCAAGCGAACAGCAGGTCCGCGATTTTTCCGCGCCCGTATCCTCGTTGGAATAGAGTTTCATCGTCACGCCGACGCAGTCATACCCGCGCTCGCGCATCAGATAAGCGGCAACCGACGAATCCACGCCGCCGCTCATGGCGATCAGCGCCTTATTCATGACAGTGCGGACAGGAATCGCAGTCCGCAAATTTGCAGGAATCGTAGGGAATGTGATTGCGGTCATAGTAGTCCTTCACCGCCGCTTTGATCGCCTGCTCCGCCAGCACCGAGCAGTGCAGTTTATGGGCGGGCAGACCGTCCAGCGCCTCGGCAACCGCCTTGTTGGAAAGTTCCAGCGCCTCGCTCACGGGCTTGCCCTTGATCATTTCGGTTGCCATGGAGCTGGAGGCAATTGCCGAGCCGCAACCGAAGGTTTCAAATTTCACATCCGTGATGATTCCGTCCCGTATTTTGAGATAAATTTTCATGATGTCGCCGCATTTCGCGTTGCCGATTTCTCCCACGCCGTCCGCGTCCTCAATCACGCCGACATTGCGCGGATTTCTGAAATGGTCCATGACCTTTTCACTGTACAGTGCCATTTTTGCTCACTCCTTTACTTCAGATAGAATTCCTTCTTGCCCGTAACCTTGTCGCGCCAGAGCGGCGACATATTCCGCAGATAGTCCACAACTGCGGGAATTTCACGGAGCATATCATCCACATCCGCGTCGGTGTTCGTCTCGCAGAGCGAGAGCCGCAGGGAGCCGTGCGCAATCTCGTGCGGATGCCCGATGGCAAGCAGCACATGGCTCGGGTCCAGCGACCCCGATGTGCAGGCGGAGCCGGATGACGCGCAGATTCCCTTTGCGTCCAGAAGGAGCAGCAGACTCTCTCCCTCGATGCCTTCAAAGCAGAAGTGAACATTGCCCGGCAGACGGTTTACAGGGTCCCCGTTGAGAACCGAATGCGGAATTTTTGACAGCCCGGCAATCAAACGGTCGCGCAGAGCCGTCAACTTTGCGCTGTTCTCCGCCATATGCTCGCAGGCATCGTCCAGCGCCGCCGCCATACCCATGATGGCGGGCAGATTCTCGGTTCCCGCGCGCTTGCCTCTCTCCTGCGCACCGCCCTCGATCAGGCTGACGAGCGGAATGCACTTGCGGCAGTAAAGTACGCCGATCCCCTTGGGTCCGTGGAACTTGTGCGCCGAGAGCGACAGCATATCGATGTTCTGCGTTGCCACATCAATCGGCAGATGTCCCGCCGCCTGCACCGCGTCGGTGTGGAAGATCACGCCCGCCTCGCGACAGACTTTGCCGATCTCCGCAATCGGCAGAACCGATCCGATCTCGTTGTTCGCGTACATCACCGTGACAAGACAGGTATCGGGACGGATTGCCGCCCGCACCTGCTCAGCCGTGATGTTGCCAACCTTGCCAACATCCAACAGTTCAATCTCAAAGCCTTGCTTTTTCAGTTTTTCCAATGTGTGCAGAACCGCATGATGCTCAAACGAGGTGGAAATGATATGCTTTTTCCCCTTTTTCTCTCCGATTGCGGCGGCGGACAGGATTGCCTGATTGTCCGCCTCGCTTCCGCCCGAGGTGAAGGTAATTTCCCGAGGGGTACACCCCAACCGTTTTGCAATGCGCTCGCGTGCGTCGCAAAGCGCCTCGTTTGCCCGTTGCCCGACCGAATGCAGGCTGGACGGGTTTCCGTAAATACGGTCCATATAAGGCAACATCGCGTCAATGGCAATTCTGCTCATTTTCGTTGTCGCCGCGTTATCCGCGTAAATCTCTCTCATATTATTCATTCCTTTCTCCGCCGAGCCGGTTCCAAAGTTCGGGCAGCATCCCTTCAAAGTTCACGCCGTACCAATGCGCGGGGTCCCCGACGGTGTTTTCAATACATCCGACCGTAAAATCGGCGGCAATCCGCGCCGCGCGGGAGACGGTTGAGCCGCGCATCAGCGCCCCCGTGAACACCGAGGCGTACACATCGCCCGTTCCGTGACAGCTCCGCGCAAGCCTTTCGTGCTCGTAATAATCGGTACTGCCGTTTTCCGAGACCAACACGCCTGTTTTTCCTTCACGGTAACCGATTCCCGTCAGAACCACAGTCCGACTGCCGACCGCCTCGCAAAGCGCCGCCAACAGTTCCGCAATATAGCCTTCGTCATAGTTCTCCCGATAACTCTGTCCCGACAGCAGGCACGCCTCGGTCAGGTTCGGAAGAATCACATCCGCCTCACGGCAAAGTTCCCGCATTGCCGCGACAAAATCTCCGTCAAACGCGGGATACAGCCGCCCGTTGTCTGCCATTGCGGGATCCACGATTCGCACCGCTCCGGGGTACAGACAGCTCCGCATAATCGCCTTCACCTCCGCCACCTGCTGCGCGCTTCCGAGATATCCCGTGCTGATTGCGTCAAACCGAAGGTTCTCTTTCTCCCAGACCTTGCGGATGCCCGCCATTTCATCGGTCAGATCGCGATTCGTGAAATGACGGAATGCAGTGTGCGTGGAGAGCATCGCCGTTGGCAGAACACAGCAGTCCAGACCGCAGGCGGAAAGAATCGGCAACGCAACGGTCAGCGAGCACTGCCCCACGCAGGAAATATCCTGCACGGTCAGAATCCGTTTTTCCGCCATCACTCCGCAAACAGGGGCGTGGACAGGTAGCGGTCACCCGTATCCGGCATCAGGACCACCACGGTCTTTCCTTCGTTCTCGGGGCGCTTTGCGACTTCGATTGCCGCCCACAGCGCCGCGCCCGAGGAGATGCCGACCAGAACACCCTCGCGTTTGCCCATCAGCCTGCCCGTTGCGAATGCGTCCTCGTTTGACACCGTAACGATTTCGTCATAAATCTTTGTATCCAGAACCGCAGGAACAAAACCCGCGCCGATGCCCTGAATCTTGTGCGGTCCCGCAACGCCCGTTGACAGCACCGCCGAGCTTGCCGGCTCGACCGCCACAACCCGCACGGAGGGCTTCTTTTCCTTCAGGTATCTGCCCGTACCCGTTACGGTTCCGCCGGTTCCGACTCCCGCAACGAACACATCCACCGCGCCGTCGGTATCCGCAAAGATTTCGGGACCAGTGGTCTCATAGTGCGCCTGCGGATTGGAGGGATTGACGAACTGCCCCGGAATGAAGCTGTGCGGAATCTCCTTTGCCAACTCCTCCGCCTTTGCAATTGCGCCCTTCATTCCCTTTGCGCCCTCGGTCAGAACCAGTTCCGCGCCGTATGCCTTCATCAGCTGTCTGCGCTCCACCGACATGGTTTCGGGCATGACGATGATAATGCGGTAGCCACGCGCGGCGGCAACCGAGGCAAGCCCGATTCCCGTGTTGCCCGAAGTCGGCTCGATGATAACCGATTCCTTCGTCAGTTTTCCGGCGGCTTCCGCGTCATCAATCATTTTTTTTGCAATCCGATCCTTCACCGATCCTGCGGGATTGAAATATTCCAGTTTTGCCAGCAGCCTTGCGCGCAGTCCGTACTCCGATTCGATATGCGTCAGCTCCAGAAGCGGGGTGTGCCCGATGAGCTGATCGGCGGATGAATAAATCTTTGCCATAACAGTTTCTCCTTTATCACCTATCAACTCGATAGGTTTTCGTGATTATCATACCACACATTACCTACTTTGTCAATAGGTTTTTGAATTTTTTTCGCGTTTTTTCGATTTCGGGTTCGGAAATCAAAAAAATCGCGGGGTTTCCCGCGATTTTTTGTTCGGTTACTCAGATTCCGAGTGCCGCTCTCATAGCAACCAGCGCATAGGACGCAAACCCATGGTCGCGGCTTCCGTGGCGTTCACGGTATTCCCAAAGCGTTCCGGTTTCCCCTGCCATACCGCCGAAGAAAGTGGTCAGACTGTGCAAAACCGCCTCATTCTCACCCATCTTCAGCAAAGCCTCCAAGCGCAGATACGCTCCGATAAATGCGTTAATCGGCGCGATTTCCTCAAGCAAAACAGTACGGTCCGCGCCGAACACCTCCAGAACCAAATGCCGCAGTTCCGCGTATTCGGGAGCCTTCATATCAATCCCGCCGAACAGGATCGCGTAGTACTGTCCCGCCTCGGAGCAATCCGCGCACCGCATCAGCCCGCCGTCCTTCCGCACCGCGTGGTCAAGGAACACGCGCCCGTCAAAGGACTGCCGCACGGTCTCGCGCGCAACCTTCTCCGCCTTTTCGCCCGCCGCACGGTCGCCGAACAGACGCCCGACACAGCGCAGAACCTCCGCATAGAGAAAGTTGGTCGGATAATTGACATCCTGCGTCCAATTGTTCGCGCGGCTCCATTCAACAAAGTTCCAGGACGGGAGCTTTTCCAGCAGTCCGTCCGCATTCTCATAGCGGCTGTAGAAATCCAGCAACCCGTAAACCGACTTGCGGAATTTTTCGCGGTCGTTGCCGTGTCCGCGATTCGTTACATAGTCCGCAACTTCCAGAATGTACCACATCGTCCACTGCGGAATGAACTTTCCGTCATCCTGCATCTCGGACGGATAGCACATCGGAAGCACGCCCTCCGGGTATTCTCCCCCGTTTTCAAACAGGCGGAAATTCTCCAGAAACGCGTCCTCTACCGCCGTGCTTCCGTGCAGGCAGTACTCCGCTTTTGCCGTAAAGTAGCTGTCGCAGAGCCATCCCGCACGCTCGCGCGAGGGGCAGTCGGTGTAAAGATCGACCGCATTGTGCGCAAAAGTCCGCACCGCGCCCATATAAATTTCACGCAGGCATGGGTCCGTAATCGCTTCGGGGACCGACACATCCGTCACATTTCCCGCAAAGCCTCTGATTCCGAAGCCATCCAGCCACAGGTCCCCTTTTTTCACAAAGACCGCCGCGTATTTCAGCGTATACGGTTCAAAGGAAAGGAAATCAAACCGTCCGCCGAGCGTCAGATCGATCACATTGTGCGCGTGCATATCGGTGAACGCAAAGCGATCGGGCGATGCGTCCTCGGAAAACGCCACAACCACTTCGGTTCCGTCCTGCGCGGTTCCGAGCAACCGCAGGAATCCCGTTTCCATGCGGGTAAAATCAAAAATCGCGTAATGTCCCTCCGCCACGCCGAGCGGCATTGCGGTCAGCCCCGCTTCCCGAATCTGTTTTTGTCCCTGCACCCATTCATAGGAGTGCCGTTCCACCTCGTTTTCGGGATAATATCCCCACCGTTCGGACAGCGGGAAGGAATAGAAATTTTTTCGGATTTCCGCGCTCGGGTCCGCTTCAAACCGTCCGACCGACGATGCACAGGACAGGCGGATCGGAGAATAGAACGGATAAGGCGCAACGCGCTCAATCACCTGAGGCGGGTTTTCCATAACCGCCACGGGCACGGACCGCCCATAGAGCGAGCACCGCAGGTCCCACTCCTCCACAAAATGGCGCTGGGTCGAGTAGCGCGCGCATTTGCGTTTTTTTGCATCGGAGAGGAAGCAGTCAAAGTCGCGCCCGGTTGCCGCAAGGACCTCTCCGTTCCGCACGACCTCCGCCCACAGAAACATGGGCTGCAGAACGGTCGACAGGGATCGGCAACCGTAGCCGAGAACCGAGATGATGATCTGGTTTCCCGATTTTCTGCCCAGCCCGTCCAGCGGGATGCGGTCCATGCGGGCGTAACCCTTTGCGGTCCGTGCGGGTCCCGCCGCGACAAAGCGCCCGTTGACCGACACGCGGTAAAGGTCCGCCGCGCAGATGTGCAGTTCCGCGCCCGAAAGCGAGTCAACCTGCGCCGCAAAGGTTGCGAAGCCGTTCATCACTCCGCTCAGTTCTTTTACATAAATCGGCTTTGCTGTCCGAAACATCGTATGTACCTCCGAGGATTTTTACCGATTTTATTATACCATGCTTTCCGTGTGATGTCAATAGAATTCCGCTCCCGTTTTCTATCATTTTTACGCGGCAAATGTGCAGACTTTTGGCGAAAATCACGCAGGATCGGGAAAGCCCCCGGGACGGCGTCCCGGGGGCTTTCCCGATTTTTTACTCCTCTGTCATTTCCGTCATGCGGGTCATTTCGCGCTGTGCCATAACCAAGCCATAGTAAATGCCGCGGCGCGCCATCAGCTCGTCATGCGTTCCCGTTTCGGCAACCCGACCGCCGTCCAGAACCACAAGCCGCGTGGCGGAGCGAAGCGTGGAAAGGCGGTGCGCAATGGCAACCGTGGTGCGTTTTTCGGTCAGGAATGCAAGGGAATCCTGAATCATCTTCTCGGTTTCGGTATCCAGCGCCGAGGTCGCCTCGTCCAGAATCAGGAGCTTCGGATCATGCAACAGCGCGCGCGCAATCGCAATCCGCTGGCGCTCCCCGCCCGAGAGTGTGTAGCCGCGTTCTCCGATGTTGGTATTGTATCCGTCCGGCAGATTCACAATGAATTCGTGCGCGCACGCGTACTTCGCCGCGCGGATCACCTCATCCCGCGTTGCGTCGGGCTTTGCGTAGGTCAGATTCTGCCAGACGCTCCCCGCAAACAGGAAATTTTCCTGGAGCACCACGCCGATATGCCGCCGCAACTCCGCCTGCGGAATGTCGCGGATATCCACTCCGTCCAGTCGGATTGCTCCGTCATCCACATCATACATCCGCATCAACAGGTTAATCAGCGTCGATTTTCCGACCCCGGACCGTCCGACAAGCCCGATGAATTCTCCTGGCGCGATATGCAGACTGATGTCATGCAGAACTTCGTCTCCGTCCCCGTAGCCGAACGACACGCGATCGATTTCGATGTCCCCGCGCACCTCGGTCGGAACGGTCGGATTGCGGCTGTCGGCAACCTCGTCCGGCGCGTCCAGAAGTCCGAACACATTGGAAAGCGACACCGCCGTGTGCGCCAACTGCCGCGGCACCCGGATAAGCACCGCGAGAGGCGAATAGATCATGCCCGCATAAGAGGAAAGCTGGGACATTTCGCCCGCTGTCATTTCGCCCGCAATCATTTTACTGCCCACAAAATACAGAAGGATGAATTCCCCGATCCCCATGAAAAAATTCAGAATCGGCATCAGGATCGCCCAGATTTTCTCCTGTCGCAGCTGCGCGTCGCGCTCGGTTGCCGCCATGGAGACAAAGCGCTCCTCCTCCCGCTTTTCCATTCCGTACGCTTTGACAACACGGATGCCGGAAAACACATCGTGCAGAACCGCATTCCCGCGTGCATTGAGATCGCGCGTCCGTCGCGCCAGCTGCGCGAAAAAGCGTCGGAACATCCGAAATCCCAGTGTGATAATCGGCGCGGGCAACAGGATCATCAGCGCCAGACGCCAATCCACCCAAACCAGATACCCCGAAACGGCAAGGAGCAGAAGCCCCTGCTGCAGGATGTTCGGAAGCACATCGACAATGAAATTCCGGATGCGGTTCGTATCCCCGTTCACCCGCTTCATCAGTTCCCCCGAGGTCATGCGGTAAACGCTGCCGACCGACATTTCCTGCACCCGACGGAATACCGTATCCCGCAAGCGCACAACCAATCGGTTTCCCGCAACCGTGAGGAACCAGGTCCGCGCCATTCCGAACAGCCGTCCTGCAAGATTGACCGCAAGAAGCGTCAGGATGACGCCGATGAAGCCCGCAAGATATGCCGAGGCTCCCGGATTTCGGATGTAGTCGTCCACCATGTGGCGGTTGATGAACGGAATGATCAGACTGACCGCAGTCGATGCAAAGAAAAACAGCATGGTCAGCGCAATCAAACCGAACTCCGGTTTGGCAAGCCGCAACAGGCGGAGGAACGCCGATTTTGCCGAGGTCTGCGGAAGTCGGGACTCCGCAGGCTCATCGGCCATTCGGTCGGCATCGCCCGATACTCTGCGCAGAACCCGGTTGACCGTCCTCACAAACGATGCGGCGTCGGAGGTGCATTTCGCCGTCCCGCGGGCAAGCAGAAGTGCGTCTCCCGTCTGCGTTTCGGCGATGATTTCCACGCTTCCCGTGCCTCCCGTCGAGACTGCACGGGACAGTTCGCAGAGCGGAATCGAGCGCGTCCGTTTTCCATCCTCCCAAATCTCCAAAGCGTCGGCAGTGCAGACCGACAGCGTCTCGCACCGCTTTCCCGCCACGGTGGCGGAAAGATCGGTGGCAAGACAGGCTCGCGGCGGATTTTGACGGTACACCGGCGAGACGGCAAACAGACGCTCCGTTGCCGTCGGCTCCTTTTTTCGCTTTCGCATTCGCAAAATTCGCATCATGCCACCTCAGATGTACAGGTCCAGCCGTTTTCGACTGTGACGGTCCAGTGCGGCAAGATCGGGAATCTCATATCGGTTCCCGTCCACATCCGTAAAGGTAACCGACTTCTCCCCTATGCGGAAGATCGCGCGGTAGGGATCCTGAAGGGTGAAGGTCACCTTTCCCGCGTCGGCAGTCATAACCGTCCAATAGGAGAAGCCGTATTTTTCGCGCACACGCAGAATGGAGGTAATCTGCGGCGCGTAGTAGCGCAGGCGCAGTTCGTCCTCCAAAAGTGCGCGTGCTTCCCCGTCAAACAGGGCGGTGGAACGGATGATGCCGCGTTCTTCCCCGTCCGGGTCCAACGCCGAAATATATTCCCACGGCAACTCAAACGGGAATTCGCGACAGAGGTTCACCCGCGTTTCCCTGCCGTCAAGCGTCAGGTACAGCAGTCCGTTCTTCTTTTCAAAATTCGCGTTTTCGGGAGTCAGCCAGACCGTAACCGCCATTTCCTCAAATGTCCGTTCCCGGCAAGCCCTGTCCCCTTCGGGGCGTTTCCGCTCCGCGTCTCCGCCTCTCCGTCCGCCAAAGGGCGGCGGGGGCGGCATTCCGTGTCCCGTCATGGTGTTTCTCTCCTCCTCTCATTCCGCAATGCCCGCCTGTCGCAGGGCTTCCGATTGCAGTGTGTACAGTCTGCGGTAGATTCCGTCCGTTTCGGCAAGCAACTCGCGATGCGTTCCCTTTTCGGCAACCTTCCCGTGTTCGATCACGATCAGCTCGTCCGCATCGCGCAGAGTCGAAAGCCGATGTGCGATCATGATGGTGGTCTTGCCCACAATCAGCTTCGAGAGCGCCTCGCGGATCCTGCGCTCGGTGGCGGTATCCATCGCCGCTGTCGCCTCGTCGAGAATCAGAATTTTCGGGTCCTTCAGAATCGCCCGCGCGATGGAAATGCGTTGCCGTTCCCCGCCCGAAAGTTCCTGAAAGCCGAACCCGACGCGGGTATGATACCCGTTCGGCAAACGGACAATGAAGTCGTGCGCGCCCGCGCATTTCGCCGCTTCGATTACCTCGTCATAGCCCGCCTCGGGCTTGGCATAGCGGATGTTGTCGAGGATCGTTCCCATAAAAAGGTAAGTCTCCTGCGACACGATCGCAATGTTGCGGTAAACCGTTTCAAGCGAAAGATCCTTTACGGGAATCCCGCCGATGCGGATCTCTCCCTCATCGGGGTCATACAGGCGCATGAGCAGATTCGCCAGAGTGCTTTTTCCCGCGCCCGTGTGTCCCACAATGCCGAGTACGCCGCCCGACGGGACCGAAAAGCTCACATCGTCGATCACCCGCCTGCCCTTGCGGTAGGAAAAGGAAACACGGTCGAATTCCACGCTGCCGTCAATCGTTTCGGGACGGAGCGCGTCCGGCTTTTCGCGCACATCCGGCTCCGCGTCCATGATTTCATACAGGCGGCGGAGTGCGTTGGTGCAGTCGGCGGAGCGGTTCATCATATCCGAAAAGAAGAACAGCGGAGAATAAATCATATTCATGTACGCAATCACCGTCAGCAGTTTTCCGTAGGTCATGCCGCCGTAGTCCTGTATCACCATCCAACCGCCCACGCCCCACGCAATGATGTTTCCGA
>CAKSUH010000037.1 GCA_934500855.1 uncultured Eubacteriales bacterium | reverse complement strand
GGGACCGCCGACCGTGCCGGTCCAGCATTCGGTGGAAGGAATTCTCAGACTTCCATTGGTACCCATGATGATGGTATCACCGGGCGTGTCGAGGTTCATCGCCCATGCGATACGGAAGTCAAGGATGATGCCGCCCTCAAGACGGATAAACGCCGCGGCGAAGTCATCCACGCCGAATTTCTTTGCGTATTCGGGATGACCGATATGCTGATAGTGCGAGTAGTTCGGATCCGTGCCGAAGAACGCGGACTTGTAGCCCGAAACCGTCAGCGGCTTCGGATAGCCGATGGCATTGAGAACCATATCCAGCGAGTAACAACCAATATCACCCAGCGCACCGATGCCCGCCGTGTCCTTTTCAATGAAGGAAGTACCGAACGGCGTCGGAATTCCGCGACGGCGACCGCCACCCGTCTGGATGTAGTAGATCTTTCCCAGCGCTCCGGACTCGACGATCTTCTTGATCATCTTCATATTTGCGTCCATTCTGGGCTGGAATCCGATGGACAGGATCTTCCCGCTCTTCTTCTCCGCTTTCATGACCTCAACCGCCTCGTCCAGCGTGACGGTAAAGGGCTTTTCCAGCAGAACATTCACGCCCTTTTCCAGCGCATAGATCGCGGGAGCCGCGTGCTGGCGGTTATAGGTGCAGACAGAGACTGCGTCCAGTTTCAGGCTCTTGTCGTCCAGCAGTTCCTTGTGCGAAGCATAATCGGTCTTGACATCGGTCAGACCGTACTTCTCCATAAACGCCTTCGCCTTGCCCGGAATCAGATCCGCGCCCGCAACGATCTCCACATCAGGCTGATTGAGGTAGGACTTCATATGCGCGTCCGCGATCCATCCGCAACCGATGATAGCGATTCTGAGCTTCTTGCTTGCGTCAATCGTTTTGACTTCCTGATTGACCTTGAAATCATCCAATCCCATTGTAAAACTCCTCCGTTAAATAAAATGTAGAAATCGGTTCAGCAACCGATGCTCTTCAGATACTTGCGGCTCATTTCGGCGCATTCCATCGGCGTGTTTTCCTTGGTCGGAGCATCCTGCTCCACCACGACCCACTGCACACCCGCAGGTTCCGCCGCCGCGAGAATCTTCGGGAAGTCCTGTTTGCCGTAGCCAACGGGGCGGAACGCGAACTTCTCGCTCGTTTCGCTCTTTTCCTTGTCGTCGATGCCGATCAGCTTATACATATTCTCCGACTTGCTGCCCACAAAATCCTTCAGGTGCAGGACGGGCGCTCTTCCGCTGTACTTTGTCAGGTAAGCCGCCGGATCTTCGCCGCCGACATTGACCCAACAGGTATCCAGTTCGGTCTGGAGCAGGTTTGCGGGAACCTCTTCGTACAGAACATCCAACGCATACTTGCCGTCGAGCTTTGTAAATTCAAAATCGTGGTTATGGTAAAGAAGCGTCATTCCGAGTTTGTTGCAAACCTCACCAAGCATAGCGACATTCCTGATGACCTCCGGGAATGCGGGGGTACCGGGTCTGTATTCGGGGGTCAGATACGGAACCGCGACATAGCGGCAACCGATGGTTTTGTAAGCGCCCAGAACACCCTCGGGGTCCTTCACCATATCAAGATACGGAACATGAGCCGACAGCGGTACCAGATCAAGCGCCCGGCACATATCGCGGACTTCCTCGGGCGTGTGTCCGTAAAGACCGGCAAATTCCACACCGTCATAGCCCATTTCCTTAAGCTTTTTCAGCGTTCCGAACAGATTCGCCTGTGCGTCATCTCTGACCGAGTAGACTTGGATCGCAACCGGAAATTTCTTCATAGTTTATCGTTCCTTTCTGTATTTGGAAGCTCCGTTTCCGCGCAACAGGCGGAACCGTTCTCCGTTACAGTACCATTATAAGACATTTCCTGCTTCGATTCAAGACACAAATGGGCAAAAATCGGACAATTATTGCCGTTTCAGTGTAAGAAGCGCGGTTTCAAGTCCCTTTTCGGCAGGAAGGCGCAAAAGCGTGACCGCATCTCCCGTCTGCAGAGTCACCAGCAGGACCTCGGAGGGAAACAGGGGGGTCAGGTATCGATAGACCACATTCGCCGCCCGTTCCGCCTCGCGGAGCTTCGCTTTATCCCGCACCGAAACCGTTTCCGCCGACAGGACCTGCGACATCTCCACCCGGCAGACCGCGGTATGCTTCTTGCCGTAATGCTCGGTGATCAGAAAATCCCGCCTGCCCTCTCCGTCCGGCTCGGTGACCGTGTAGGTATAACTCCGAAGCAGGCTTTTGTTCGCAATCACGAATGCCGCCACAAGGAAAACCACCGCCGCAAACTGAAAGATCGCGGGGTACGGGATGCCGTTCACGCGCGATGCGCCGAAAGACGCCGCCGCAAAAATCAGCGCCAGTGAGACCAGCACCTTTTCCGCCGTACTTTTATATTGGGGCGTAACTTCATATCCGTTCATATCGATTTCCGCTCCTCCAGATAAGCGCCGATGCCGAACATCCTGCTCTCTTCTTTCCACGGTGCCGAAATCTGCACGCCGAGCGGCATTCCGTTTCCGTCAAGTCCGAACGGGACCGACATTGCCGGAACACCCGCAAGACTTTCGCAAACCGTGGCATAATCCATATCACAGCCCTCGCGGGTTGTCAGCTTTTCGTCCAAGCGGAACGCTCCGAAGGGCGCCGTTGCACGCAGAAGAACATCGTAGCGGGCAAACAGTTCCGTATACTGCCTTCGGATTCGCTCCCGCATCTCACGCGCAGCGGCAAGCGTGTGCTTTTCCGCTTCCGAAGTCATCAGCGCGCCGAACAACAGCCTCCGCTTGACCTCATATCCGAAGCCCGCGCCGCGCACCGCATCCGACGCGTCTGCGGAGTCCGCTTTTCCGTATTCCGAAAGCGTGGACACGCCCTCGGCATATGCCAGAATGCGATAAGTAATTGCCGCCTCGTCTCGGAACGGAAATACGACCTGTTCAACCGCCGCGCCGCCGTCCGTCAGCACGCCTGCGGCATTCTCCAGCATCGCATTCACCGCCGCCGTATTTCCGCCGTCCCGAATCACCCCGACGCGCAAACCGCTCACTCCTGCGCCGATGCGATCGGTACAGCTTGCCGCGCGGTCCGAAAGCAGTTCGGTCAGTACCGCCGCGTCGGCAACGGTTCCCGCCACAATTCCCACGGTGTCAAGTGAGGGCGCAAACGCGGCAAGCCCCGACCGTGACAGCAATCCATAGGTGGGTTTGACACCGACCGTACCGCAGAACGCCGCAGGCTGACGGACCGAACCGCCCGTATCCGAGCCGAGCGCGACCGTCACATCTCCGACCGCAACCGCCGCCGCAGAGCCACCGGACGAACCGCCGCAGGTTCGCGCGGGGTCATGCGGATTGTGCGATGCGCCGAATGCCGACGCCGCCGTAACCGACCCCATGGCGAACTCATCCATGTTGGTCTTTCCGACAAGAACAAAGCCCGCGCGGCGCATGACCGCCACCGTCTCCGCATCACGGTCCGATATGTGATTTTCCAAAAGCTTCGATGCACAGGTTGTGCGCAAACCCGCCGTCTCGAAGTTGTCTTTAGCGGCATACGGGATGCCGTCATAAGGCGAGCGGGGATGCCCCGCCGCCCGTCTTTCGTCCGATTCCGCCGCCGCGCGGCGCGCCCCCTCACAGTCAACGGTGATAAAGGCACGCAGCGTTTTCTCGCTCTCCGCAATCCGCGAAAGCGACCGCTCGGTCAATTCCCGCGCGGTCGTTTTTCCGTCGGCGAGGGCCTGCGACAGCCTGTACAGTTCTCCTGTCATCCCCTTCATCCCGCGCGCCCGACCCCGTGGGAAACGCGGCATACCCCGCCGCGCGCATCCGCCGTCCCGACCGTCGCGGGTGCGTAAGACTCCGCATTCACTGCCCTCTTTGTCAGGCTCTCGGTCAGCGCCAACAGCCCGTTCAGTTCCGTTTCCAAGGTCTCGGCTTCCCGCTCCGTCAACGCAATATGACAGCTTTCGGCAAGCGACCGCACCTGTTCCCGATTCAACTTCATGAATCCCAATCCTCTTCGTTTCATCTCTGTCTTTATTTTCCCACACAGAAATGGGAAAAGATCTCGCCGACAATATCCTCCGATACCGCACGCCCGTCCAGTTCGGCAAGCGCCGACATGGCGGTTTCGGCATCGGTACAGCAGGCGTCAATCGGATAGCCCGCCGAAAGCGCCGCCGCTCCGTCCTCACACGCCGCGCAGGCGCGCAAAGCCGCCGCGTGTTGGCGCGCACCCGTGAGGACCGCGTCCTCGCGCAGATCAATCGCGCCGTCGGTAAACAGACAGTCAATCAGGCGGCAGAGATCCGCCATGCCCGTCCCGTCCTTTGCGGAAAACGCGACCGCGTGTGCAAAAAGTCCTTGCCATCCGGTGGGAATCACCCCGCCCGTCCGGTCGGTTTTGTTGCAGACCGCTATCACCGTTGCAGACTGTTTCTGCAGTGCGTCAATGAGTTTTCGGTCGTTTTCGTCCGGTTCTGCCGACACATCAAACACCGCCAGAATCAATTCCGCGTGCTCCAACTCGCCCCGCGTGCGCTCCACGCCGATACGCTCCACACGGTCCTCTGTTTCGTGCAGCCCCGCCGTGTCGCAAAGGTTGAGCGTGACCCGCCCCGCCGAAGCCGATGCCGTCAGCACATCGCGGGTGGTCCCCTCCACATCGGTCACAATCGCCGCATCCCGCCCGACAAGCAGGTTGAACAGCGAACTTTTCCCGACATTCGGCTTGCCGCAGATGACCGTCCGCACGCCCTCGGCAATCGCGTGTCCCGTGCGATAGCTGTCGCACAGCGCGCGCAACTCCGCGGCGCATCCCGCAAACGCCGCCGTGATTTCCTCGCGGCTCATGTCCGCCAAGTCCTCATCGGGGTAATCGATCGTGACATAGACCGATGCGAGCAGATGCCGCAGTTTCTCATAGATCGCGCGGCATTTCTCTCCGGTCCTCCCGCTCATCCCCGTGTGCGCGAGAATCAGCTGATCGCGCGTCTGCGCCTCCAGAAGATTCCCCAGCGCCTCGGCGGCGGAAAGATCCATTTTTCCGTTCAGAAACGCGCGCTTGGTGAACTCCCCCGCTCCCGCAGGACGGGCACCCGCCGCAAACAGCGCGGTCAGCACCGTTTCGGTCAGCAGGACTCCGCCGTGACAGCAGATTTCCACGGTATCCTCGCCCGTAAAAGAGGCGGGCGCGCGAAAAACCGTTGCCAGACCGTCATCAATGACTTCGCCGTCCGCCGAACGGATCTGACCGTACAACGCGCGGCGCGGTTCCGCGTCCGAGAGTTTTTTTCCGTTTTTCGGCAGAAAGACCGCAGAGGCAACCGCAATCGCTTCAGAGCCCGAAACCCGCAGAAGCGCCACGCCGCCCTTTCCGCGCGGGGTCGAAACCGCCGCAACCGTATCTTCCATTCAGGTTTTATCCTTTCGCAAACAAACGGGCTGTTTCCCGTCCCCTGTCGGGAAATGGGAAACAGCCGCAGACTATGCACAAAACGGCGCTTCGAATATCGGATTGAACAAGCACTTTTCCCGCCTTTTCTTTGCACGAAGAAGGCGCAAAGAAAAGGCTTGGCGAAAAGAAACGCCGATAAGGGAATTTCGCCGCCTGCGGGCGGCGATCAGCGCCCCACGGCGCTGAACCCGTGCCGCCTTTTGAAAAAGGCGGGCGAAAACTTCCATGCAATCAATCGTCAACTTCCTCGTCGTTCCCGGTTGCCGTCTGCGCGTCATCCAAGAAAATGACCACGCGGCGGTTATTCTCCGAGCCGATGGAGTTGGTCGACACGCCCGCGATGCCCTGCACCTCGGAATGAATGATGCGGCGCTCGTAAGGATTCATCGGCTCCAGCATCACGCTCTTCTTGTTTTTGATAACCTTTGCCGACATTCTTCTTGCAAGCGCGCGCAGAGATGCCTCCCGCTTTGCGCGGTAGCCCTCCACATCAACCGTTACGCGCACATATTCGCGCTTCTCGCCCGCAACCTTTTTGTTTGCGGCAAGGTTTGCCAGATACTGCAATGCGTCCAGCGTTTCACCATGATGTCCGATCAGCACGCCCGCGCTGTCGCCGTCTACGGTAATCAGCGTATCATCGTTGGACCCGTCCTTTTTCGCAACCGTCAGCCCCTCAAGTTCCATATCGTCAATGAGCTTGCGGATGAAATTCAGCGCCGCGTCCTCGCCGCCCACGCTGTAGCTGACCGAAATCTTCGCGTCGCTCGCACCGATGCCGAGAAAGCCCTTCTTGCCTTCCTCCAGCACGGTCACGATCAGTTCTTCTTCTGCCACACCCAGCTGTGTGGCTGCCTTTTTGCGGGCATCCTCAACGGTCTTGCCCGTTACAATCAATTCCTTTTTCACAGTCATTCTCCTTTTCGGGTCGGCTTACTTTGCCTGACCGTCTTGCTCTTTGGTGGATTCTTCCGTTTCTGTCGGCGTTTCCGCAGTAGCTTCCGAAGCGGCTTTTTCGTCCTTTTCCGCTTCCTTCTTCTCCGCGTTCCGGTCCTTTTTCAGGAGCGGGAGTCCGAACGGAGACTTCTTTGCGGCTTCGGATTTTTCCGCCTGTTCCTTCTTCTCCTGCTCCTCCATGCGGGCTTTGCGTTCCAGCGCGGCTTCGCGCGTGTCGTCAAAGTCCTCGTCGTCAATGTGGTGGAGCGAGCGCACGGTTCCTGCCCTCTCGGACTTCTGCACCTTCTTGGGTGCCTTGCCCGCCATCTCCTTTTCCGCCGCCTTGTAGTCGGCTTCGGTAAAGGTGGGAAGCGGCATAACCTTGCTCATAATAAAGGATTTGAGAATGCCGATGACGCTGCGGAACATCCAGTATACACCGATGATGCCGGGAACCATAAAGGTGAAAATTGCCGACATGGCGGGCATCATGATATCCATCATGGTGTTCGAGCAGGCAGTCTGACGGTCGGTCGCACCCGCCGCAGGAGCCTGACCGCTGAACTTGCGGGTCAGCTTCATGCTGAAGAAATAGACCACAAAGGTCAGCACGGGAACGAGAAGCAGAATGTCGAATCTCTGGAAACTCGGCGCCAAACCGAAGTCAAACGGACCGATGTTGAAGTTCGGCAACGCTTTGATGGACTGAATCGATTCCCACACCTTGTCGCCGTTGGAGAACAGCCCGAAATTCGCGATGCCTGCATATTTGTCTCTTCCGATGGAAAGCAATTCAATCGTACTTTTCCCGGAAATCGCCCCCAGTCCGAGACCTCCCGCGGCTTTGGGCGCGGAATAGAACAGGCTCATGGCAGAGGAAACGCCCGCAGACTGTCCCAACACATACACCAGAGGATTGATGATAATGTTATACAGGATGATGATGATCGGGAACTGCACGAGAAGCGGCAGGCAACCGCTGTACGGGCTGAAGTTCTCCTTCGCGTACATCTCCTGAATTTCCTTCTGAACCTTCTGCATCGTCACCTGGTCATTTCTGCCCGCATACTTTTTGCGGATCGCCATTTCCTTCGGACGAAGTTTCGCCTGCTTGATGGAGTTCTTTTGCTGTTTGATTGCAAACGGGGTCATCAACGCTTCCACCAGGACCGCAAAAATGCAGATACCGACAATATAACTGCCGAATCCGAGATAGGTGGTCAGCCAATTGAGGAAATACCCGATTCCGCGCTGAATCGAATCGAACAGACCCGACGATGCTTTGAGGTCGACGGAGACACTGAACATATTCACCAACATATTCAGGTCCTCGGTTTTCAGGTTTACAATACAGTCGTTCGATACCTGATACTGCTCCAACGATTTGGTTTCCGCCGCTTTTTCGGTCGCCTTCTTCAGCAGGTTTTTTCCCGCTTCCAACGGATCCACAGCCTGAAGGTTGTTATCGTCGAAATCGGAAGCAGTCATGTCATAACCGCGCGATGCCGCGGTCGTCATTGCTTTTGCTCGGTGTCGGGTTCGTCCCGCTCCAAATTGTATTCTTCCGGATAAAAGTATTTCGTCATGGGGACCGCAATCCGGCGGCGCAGTCCTTTCTCCGGCACGGGGTCATAGCCCCCCGCGCAGAACGGGTTGCATCTTGCGATGCGCGATACGGTCAGAATCATCCCCGCAAAGAAGCCCCGCTTGGTGAAAGCTTCCACGGCATACTGCGAGCAGGTTGGCTGAAAACGGCAGGTGGGTTGCCGTTTCAGCGGCGACAGCACCTTCTGATAAAATCTGATCAGCCAAATGCACAGGTATTTCATACCGTCTCCCGTCGGAACATTCCGAGCTTGGCAAAGCCTTTGCGCAATTCCCGCTCGATGTCGGTCGATTTCGCTCCGCCGATCCCCTCGCGCGGTGTGACCACCACGAGGTATCCCGTTGCCAGTTCCGGCTCTACGGCGCGGTAGCCCGCCCGCAGGATGCGCTTGGCGCGGTTGCGTTCGACCGCTCCTCCCACTTTTTTGCTCACCGATACGCCGAACCGATTGTAAAACCGTTTGGTCGGATTCTCCTTCGCCAGCCGTTTCGCGGCGTAGTCCCGCAGGACAAACACCGAAACATAGCGCCCGCTCCAGCGCGCGCCTCTCTGAAAGGTCTTTCCGAATAAATGGTGTTCCTTGATGGTTGTATACTTCATTTGCCAGTCCGTTTCGCTATCGGTATAAAAGTTAAGAGGTAGAAAAAAGATTCTCCTGTCCGCAAAAAACACCGACCATGTGTGCGGGTTCCGCTACAACAGCTGTCGGTGTTTGGTTGGCAGTGACTCAGTATGTCAGTCTCTTTCTGCCCTTTGCGCGTCTTCTCTTCAGGACATTTCTGCCGTCAGCAGTCTTCATTCTCTTTCTGAAGCCATGCTCTTTTTTTCTCTGACGCTTTTTCGGTTGGTAAGTTCTCAGCATTGACTGCACCTCCTTTATATTGTTCTCGGGAGCGGTTTGCTTTTCAGCTTTACACACACCTTTATACAATGACAGCTTATATTATACCCGATTTACCCCCCGTTTGTCAAGGGCTTTTCCGAAAAAAACATTTCTTTTCAAAAAAAAATGCTTTTTCTTGACGAAATCGCGTTTTTATGCTATAATACCCTTAGGACAGGAGGGGTAACCGTGAACATTCTCAAGGAATCCGATTTCCGCAAGGAACTGAAAAACGCGCCGCGCGCCGCATATCTTTTTTTCGGAGACGAGGACTATCTCAAGCTCTCCGCAGTCCGTCTCGCGCGCGAAACGCTTTGCCCCGACCCCTCTTTTGCCGTATTCAACGAGATGCGGCTTGACGCCACCGATTTTACCGCCGACCGTCTGGTCGACGCGCTGATGCCGATGCCGATGATGGCGGATCGCAAGCTGATTGTGCTCTCCGGGTTGGACTTCACCTCGATGAAGCCGAATGATCTGGACGCGCTCTGCGACGCG
This sequence comes from uncultured Eubacteriales bacterium, assembly GCA_934500855.1. GTDB lineage: Bacteria > Bacillota > Clostridia > Oscillospirales > CAG-272 > UMGS1865. The sequence goes on along the minus strand of CAKSUH010000037.1, from coordinate 759 downwards.
CTTTCGGCAACGCGGGAATACGACTACAACACGGTGCTCGTGCTTGCTTCCGCCGATTGCTTTGACGCGGGGTATCTCCCCAAGCGCCCGTCCGCCGTGCTGTCCAAGCTCGGCGAAGTGCTCACGCCCGTGCAGTTTGACCGTTCCTCCCCTGCTAAACTGTCGGTCTGGGCAGCGCGGCATTTTCAGCACAACGGCGTGGAAGCATCGCCCGAATTCTGCGCGCATATGATTGCGTATTGCGGCTCTTCGATGTTCTCCCTTGCAAACGAAATCGACAAACTGAGCTACTACACGCTCTCAAACGGCAAAACGCAGGTCAGCGAGGCGGATATGCGGTTTGTCTGCACGCCCGTGACCGAATACGATGCCTTTGCGTTTGCAAACGCGATGATGGACGGCAAGCGGGATGCGGCGCTTGACATTCTGCGGGAGTACAAATTCCGCCGCGTGGAGCCGCTTGTGATTCTCGGCGATGTCATCCGCGTTTTCTGCGACATGGCGAGCGTACAGGCAATGCTGAAAAACGGAGTGACCGAAAAAGAGGTTGCCTCCGCCCTGAAACTGCACGAATTCAAGGTCGGGTTATACCGGAAAAGTCTATCCCGTCTGCGCCCGAACGCGCTCCGCGATGCGCTTGCCGCCTGCGCCGCCGCCGACCGGACGCTCAAGCTCTCCCCGCAGGGCTACACTGCCCTCGAGCGCCTGATCTGCACGGTGTAAGGGGATGCAGGGGCGCGGGGGCCGCGTTGGGGGGGG
>CAKSUH010000036.1 GCA_934500855.1 uncultured Eubacteriales bacterium | reverse complement strand
TTGCGCGTATAGGCTAAGGTGCGCTACCGGCAGGCGGAGCAGTGGGCAACCGTAACGGTAACCGAACCCGGGCGGGTCCGTCTGGTTTTTGACGAACCGCAACGGGCAATTACGCGCGGACAGGCGGTGGTCCTTTACGATGGGGACACGGTTGTCGGCGGCGGCGTGATCCTGTAAACGGGGAGGTGCGGAAAACAATGATGATTTCCACGCGGGGGCGTTACGCCCTGCGGATGATGATTGACCTTGCGGAAAACAGTCGCGACGGGGAATATATTGCGATGAAGGACATTGCGGAACGGCTGGAAATCTCCAAGAAATACATGGAGCAGATTATGCCCGTGTTGGTCAAAAACGGCTTGGTGGAGGGACTGCAGGGGCAAGGCGGCGGATACAGGCTGACGCGCCGTCCCGAGGACTATCGGGTGGGCGAAATCCTGCGTCTGACCGAGGGGGATCTCGCGCCCGTTTCCTGCCTGTCCGGCGACAGCCCCTGCACGCGCTCGGGCTGTTGCAGGACCATTGCCATGTGGAGCAGATTCAACAAACTGACCAACGATTTTTTCGACGGCATTACAGTCGCGGATCTGGCGCAGAAAAAAAGATAAAAGACCGCCGCGCGGGGTACCGTAAACTCCTGCGCGGCGGTCCTTTATTCGGTTGACGGAACGCGGTTCCGAGGCGTTATCCCTCGGAAGGTTCCTCCAACCGATATTCCGCTTCGTATTCGCGGAACACGCGGTTGAAGGTTTCCTCATGACTTTCCTTGATCTGATGCAGGTATTCGTGCGTATCGAATTGGTCCATCTCCAATTCAATCATCGCAACGGCAATGTTGGAGCAGTGATCCGCAATGCGTTCGTAGTTGGTCAGAAGATCGTTGAACACAAAGCCGTGCGCCAGCGTGCAGTTGCCGCTCTGAATCCGCTTGACATGGCGGATCTTGATCTCGTCGCACAGTTCGTCGATGACCTCTTCAAGCGGCTCTACGCGGCGTGCCATTTCAAGGTCATCCTTCGTGAATGCGTCGGTTGTCAGCACCACGATATTCGCAACGGCGGAGGCAAGCGTATTAAGCTCGCGGTTGGCGGAGGGGGAGAATTCCAGCTTTTTCTCATGAATCTCCCGCGCGGTCTCGGAAAGGTTGACCGCGTGATCTCCGATTCGCTCAAAGTCGCTGATTGTGTGCAGAAATTTGGAAATTTCACGGCTCTGCTCATGCGACAGCTCGGTTCCCGTCAGCTTGACCAGATAGGTTCCCAGCTTGTCCTCGTAGCGGTCGATAACATCTTCCTTTGCCTGTATTTTGCGGTAGCCGTCCTCGGTATAGCAGTGCAGCAGAGCAAAAGAACGGAAAAGGTTTTTGCGGCTTTTCTCCGCCATGGAACAGACCGCCGAGCGACTTTGCTCCAGTGCCAGTGCGGGATGGGAGAGAAAGCGTTCCTCCAGACGGTCGATGTCGGCAGTCTCTTCCATATCCTCGGCGCTCTCGCGGAAGAGACGCGTGACGATTTTTTCCAGCACCCCGGTCATGGGAGCGAGGAGAAGAACGGTTCCGAGACGGAACACCGTGTTGATCAGTGCGATCTCCACCATGCCGACCGTTTCGGTTACAAAAGAAAAATGTACAAAAGCATTGATGCCGTAGAAGGCGACGGACCAGAAAACCGCGCCGATGACATCAATCAAAAGGTAAACAAAGGCGGTGCGTTTGCCGGAAATCCCCGCGCCGAGCGCCGAGAGCAGAACCGGTACCGCGGCTCCGATTGCGATACCCATGATAATCGGGAACGCAACGCCGAAGGTGATTACACCGGTAACCGAAAGCGCCTGAAGAATACCGATGGTTGCGGAGGAGCTTTGCAGAATGCAGGTGATTGCCATACCGACCAGAATGCCGATGACCGGATTGGAGAAGGTGGTAAGCAACCGCAGGAAGGCGGGTTTGTCGCGAAGCGGCTCGACCGAAGCGGACATCGCCGCCATTCCCGTCATCAGGATTGCAAAGCCCATCAGGATCTCGCCGAGCTGTCGGCGGCTCCGTTTTTTACAGAACATGGTGAGGATAATCCCCGCGACTGCAACCACGCCCGTCAGTGTTGCGGTGGAGAGCAGACGGATCCACCCCGAACTTCCGCCGCCGACATCCGACAGACAGATGATCCATCCCGTAATGCTGGTTCCGAGAATCGCGCCCAGCACCACGCCGATTGCCTGACGGACCTTCATCATGCCCGAATTGACAAAGCCGACCACCATGATGGAGGTTGCGGAGGAGGACTGAATGACGGCGGTGACCCCCGTGCCGAGCAGGATTCCGCGTAACGGCGTGCCGCACAGACGGTAGAGGATCAGCTCCAGCCGACTGCCCGCAACGCCCTTCAGTCCGTTGCCCATCAGCATCATGCCGTAAAGAAACAGCGCAACGCCGCCGAGCAAAGCAATAATACTATCCATTCCGAAAAATCCTTTCCGAGCGGCAGGGGGTTGAAACCGATGCGGATTTGCGCATTTCGGGAAATCCTGCACTTTTTTGTTGCGCACTTTACACGCAATTTACAGTATAGCACATTTTCGCGCAAAAAGAAAGTCTTTTTTCTGAATTTTTCTCTTTTTGGTACTTTTGTCGGATTACCGGGACGGTTTTGAAAAAAACTATTGAAATACGGCTTGCTTTGTGGTATAATAATATGAATAACAGGTACCCCGAACCGCTTTTTGGGGAAAGGATGATGAAATGAAACGGATTTTGGGCGGACTGCGGCGCACGGTCGCGGTATTTCTGATGCTGACCATGCTGTGCGGCGTACTGTCGCAGGGCGCGTCGGCGGAGTACGGTCGCGTATTTGTCAGTGAAGTGCAGGTCTGCATTTCCGCAAACAGGCAGGAGGCAATCGCATATCTGGAGCGGGAGGGCTATACGGTCGTCGGGCAGAACCTGAATCAGGGGACGGGAACCGGCAGTCTTTCGGTGTTCCTCGGCTATAAGACCACGCGGGATCCCGAAAAGGCACTGACCGACATCGCGGTCCTGAACATGAACGGGAAGTATGCCTACACCGATGTATACGCGCTGAACCGACTGTGCGGGCAACAGTTGACCGAAGCGGTCCGCGCGGTGCAGACCTCGGCGGCGGCATGGGCAACGGCATACCAAGCGGGAGCAAAGCCCGCAGTCCGGGCATATGAGATTCTCAACCGATTCCGCGATACGGAAACCGGGCTTCTGTTGGGAGAATTGCTCCTGTCCGAGGCTACGGACTGGAATGTGGAGCGGATCCTGTCCGATGCGGAACTGACAACGGTATCGCTTCTGTTTGCCGTTCTGTATGTCGGAAACGGAGCGGAGGACGGCAAGGCACTTGCCTCCTCGCTGAACGGTCTGACTCCGGGGGCGGGAAGTCCGAGTGCCGAAACACTGCTTTCGGCAGGACGGCTGCTGTCGGATTGGGAGAGCATTTCAAAGCCGCTGACGGCTTATCGGAATGCGCCGACCAAATGGAATGCGGACGAAAAGTCCCTTGACCGCTATATCGGACGGCTGAATGAACGCGAATTGCAGAGCTACCTGTTGGGCGGCGCGCTTGCGGAGATTGCGGGCGGCGTCAGGCTGTCCGACGGGCAAACGCTTGCGGACTTCATCTGTCGCGGCGACCTGCAGGCGGAACAGCTCTGCTTCCTTTTCGAGGCGATGAGCGAGGGTCAGCGTGCGGTGGCACCGTATCTGATGCCCGATGTCCTGTTGTTTGCGGGCTGTGATACAACAACGGTGGTTCCCGATCCCGACCTTCCCCCCGACACGGGGACCTCGGGCGGCTCGGACAGCACGAAGAATGACGGCGACACAACCGAAACGGAGACCGGAGAAACTTCCGGATCGACCGATACCGAGAAAGACGGCGAACCGACTGCCGAAAAGGAACCGATCAGAATTCCGGAGGGGGAGGACCTGTCCGTACCGCTGAAAGCGGGGCTTTCGGACCGTCTGGAGCATTACAGTTTCCTCGGCCTGACGGAGGAAGCGGTCCGTCATGTCCGCGAAAACGCCGATCTGCGGTGGTTCTGGGGAGAATGGGGCGAGCCGATTGCAAGGACCGAGCTTCTTTCGGAGCTTGCGTCGTCGGTTTACGGGGATCTGTTCACGAACACCTTCCGCGAGGTCTATGCGGTCGCGTTCCCGACCGATTTCGGGGAAGGGGAGGAATTGCTCGGGCTGTGGCGCGAGCGTGCCGCTTCCGATTATATGAAGCAGTGCTTTGTCGCGCTGACGGGAATCCGCATGACCGAGATTCCGTATCTTTGGGAAATGAGCGCCAAAACCGCGGTCGCGCTTCATGCACTTTACAACGGCGGGATGGATGTCTGGATGGAGCAGTTGCCGCAGTACAAACGGATTCCTGCCGGCATCGTGCAGGTCCGCGCCGATCTCGATTTTACGATCTACAACGGCGTGTCGCAAACGGTCCTGTCCGAGCTGCCGAACGATTCGGACGGGCATACGGCGACCCTTGCCGAGATTTCGGGTCCCCGAGCCGACCTCAACGGCTGGAGCGGCAGTCAGTGGAACGCCCTTTTTGTGACGGATGATCCGAAGGCGGGCAAGCCGATTCTTGCGGAGAATCTCTGCGCGCTGGCAGACAGGGAGCAGAGCGGACTGGACCGCAGCTTTGCACACGCATTCGGGGAAGCGATTCCGTACAATTTGAACCGTTATGCGAATGAGGATCTTCTCGGCGGGTTGTATCTCTACTTTGACCGTCTGACGGAGTACGGCGAAAAAACGCCGACCGTCTTTACCGGGACCGATCTCTGCCTTGCAATCGGCGGCGGTTCTGCGGGCGGTATCATCATCGGCGCGGTGGCAGTCTATGTCGGCTACGAAACCAAAAAACGCAAACAACAGGAAAAGGATAAAGGATAAGATAAGCTATGGAACAGGTGATTCTTACAGGGGACAGACCGACCGGGCGGCTTCATGTCGGACACTATGTCGGTTCGCTCAAGGAGCGTGTGAAACTCCAGAATTCGGGGAAGTACGATAAGATTTTCATCATGATTGCGGATGCGCAGGCGCTGACAGACAATGCGGAGCATCCCGAAAAGGTGCGGAGCAACATCATGCAGGTGGCGCTCGACTACCTTGCGTGCGGCATTGATCCCGAAAAGACAACGGTCTTTATTCAGTCCACGGTCCCCGAACTGACCGAGCTGACCTTTTACTATATGAATCTTGTCACGGTTTCCCGCGTTCAGCGGAATCCGACGGTCAAGGCGGAAATCCAGATGCGGAATTTCGAGGCAAGTATTCCGGTCGGTTTCTTCTGCTACCCCATCAGTCAGGCGGCGGACATTACGGCTTTCCGCGCAACGGCGGTCCCCGTGGGCGAGGACCAGATGCCGATGCTGGAGCAATGCCGTGAAATCGTGCATAAATTCAACGCGGTTTACGGCGATACGCTGGTCGACCCGCAGATCATTCTGCCTTCCAATGAGGCGTGCAAGCGGCTTCCCGGTACCGACGGGAAGGCAAAGATGAGCAAATCGCTCGGCAACTGCATCTATCTTTCGGACAGTGCGGACGAGATCAAAACAAAAATCATGAATATGTTCACCGACCCGACGCACCTTTGCGTGAAGGATCCGGGTCATGTGGAGGGAAATCCCGTATTCATTTATCTGGATGCGTTCTCACGCCTCGAGCACTTTGCGGCGTTCCTGCCCGACTATGCAAATCTTGACGAACTGAAGGCACATTACACCCGCGGCGGACTTGGCGATGTCAAGGTCAAGCGCTTCCTCAACGAAGTGATTCAGGCGGAGTTGGCGCCGATTCGGGCGCGTCGTGCGGAGTGGGAGGCGCGGCTGCCCGATGTGTACGAAATTCTGCGTGCGGGCTGCACGGTCGCGGAAGCGCGCGCGGCGGAGACGCTTTCTTCCGTTCGCCGTGCCATGCGCATCGACTATTTTGAAAACAACAATTTACTGAACTGACGGGCGGAGCAACAATTGTTTTGTCTGCCGGGAGAGTCCTGCATTGCGCATGGCTCTCCCTTTTTTTGCCTTTTGCGCTTTCTCCGAAATCGGAGGCGTTTGCGCTTTACGAAAATTTTACCTGAATTTTTCACAAAGAAAAAACAAAATATGATATAATAAAGGAGCAGACCGCAAATGGCGGCTCGGAAGCGAAAGAGGGAAAACGATGGCTTTGATGGAATTCTTGCGGCAGGTCGCGCAAAACCCGGTGTTGTTGGTGTCGTCGGTGCTGACGCTCGGCGTGATTTTGGTCAATGGTTGGACCGATGCCCCGAATGCAATCGCAACCTGTGTGTCAACACGGGCGATCGGGGTGCGGAAAGCCATTATCATGGCGGCGATCTGCAATTTTCTGGGCGTGTTGGTCATGACAGCCGTCAACGCGTCGGTGGCGATGACCATATACAATATGGTGGATTTCGGCGGAAACGCGCATGAGGCGCTGATTGCGCTTTGCGCGGCAATGACGGCAATTGTCGTTTGGGCAACGGCGGCGTGGTATTTCGGAATTCCTACCAGTGAAAGCCACGCGCTGATTGCCGGGCTGACAGGAGCGGCGGTTGCGATTCACGGCAATTTCTCCGGTGTGAATTGGGGAGAGTGGAGGAAGGTCCTTGTTGGGTTGCTGCTTTCCACCGTGCTCGGATTCGGACTGGGATTTGTGCTGTCAAAGCTGGTCACATTCCTGTTCCGGGACCGCAACCGGATGCGATGCGACAGCTTTTTTACGAAGTCGCAGATCGCGGGCGGCGCGGCGATGGCATTCATGCACGGCGCACAGGACGGTCAGAAATTCATGGCGGTATTCCTGCTTGCCGCGGCGCTTGCAAACGGACAGGCTGCCGTGACGGGCTTTACCGTCCCGCTGTGGCTGATGATTCTCTGCTCGGCTGTCATGGGGTTGGGAACCTCCATCGGCGGCTATCGCATTATTAAATCGGTCGGAATGGATATGGTCAAACTCAAACCGTATCAGGGATTTGCGGCGGATGCGGCGGGCGCAATCTGCCTGCTGATTTCATCGCTGTCGGGAATTCCCGTGAGTACCACGCATACCAAGACCACGGCGATCATGGGGGTGGGCGCCTCCAAACGGTTGCGGAATGTCAATTGGGGTGTGGTTCGGGATCTGGTTCTGACATGGGTCTGTACCTTCCCGGGGTGCGGTGTGTTGGGCTTTCTGACGGCGAAGCTGTTCCTGCGTTTGTTTGCATAAAAGGAGGAAAGAGGTATGGCACGGAATCGAAACGATTATTTCAAGCTGATTGAGGAGCAGCTGTCCCACAGCGTTCGCGCGTCGGAACTGCTCTCCGAGATTCTGATGAATGTCACGGCGGAAAATATACAGGAATATAAGGAGCGGATGCACGCAATCGAGCATCTCGGAGACGACATCCATCATTCCATTCTGTCGCGCCTGTCGGCGGAATTCATCACGCCGATCGATCAGGAGGATATCCTGCATCTGGTCCAACTGGTAGACGATATTACCGACGCGCTGGATGAGGTGGTTCTGGAACTTTATATGTTCGATATCAAGCGGATTCCGGACGCGGCGCCGATGCTGGGCGAGAAGGTGGACGAATGCGTCAAGGCGCTGTACGCGGCAGGAGCGGAGCTGAAGAACTTCAAAAAGCCGGATATGCTCCGCCAGCATCTGATTGATGTCAACACGCACGAGGGCGAGGCGGATGAAATCTATGCGGAAGCGATTCATAAGTTGTTTGTGACCGAAACCGATTTCCGCACCTTGCTCGGCGCACGCGGAATTTATGACAGTCTGGAGGCTTGCTGTGATCTTTGCGAGCATGCCGCGGATATCATTGAGCAAATCATTGTTAAGAATACCTGACGGCGGGGGGACGCGATCGGATATCGCGTCCTCTTGTTTTTGTACAAAATGTAAAATCTTGCGGGCACGCTTGACAATCAGATGAATTTATTATATAATATGGTGAAAGGAGTTGGTGGAACTTTGGACAGTATACCCCGATGTTATCCCGGAACGGGATTTTTCATCAGCGGTTCTCCGTCCCCGAAGAGGGATATTCCGTATGTCATGCTGTGTTAGCGGTAATTCCGCTTCACTCGACCGAAAAACCATTTACGGAATAAAAGGAGAAAAACAATTATGTCTGATATCATAAAGCAATTGCTGTTACAGTTGGTGCTGATCCTGCTGAATGCCTTTTTTGCCGCAACCGAAATTGCGGTAATCTCCCTGAACGAGAAGAAAGTCCGGGCACAGGCGGAAAGCGGTGAAAAGCGCGCCAAAAAACTATTGAAAATCATACAGGAGCCGACGCAGTTCCTGTCAACCATCCAGATCGGCATCACTTTGGCGGGCTTTCTCGGCTCGGCGTTTGCGGCGGATAATTTTGCCGAACGGCTGACGGGCGGACTTGTCCGTCTGTTCGGAATCCCCGCGGGGCACGAGGGAACGGTCCGCACGGTGTCGGTCATCCTGATTACGCTGATTCTGTCCTACTTTACGCTGATCCTCGGCGAGTTGGTTCCCAAGCGGGTTGCCATGCGCCACAAAGAAAAGCTGGCGGGCGCGGTTTGCGGTGTTGTTTCCGTGCTGTCCAAAATCCTGAAACCCGTGATTTGGCTGCTTACGGTATCCACAAACGGTGTTCTGCGCCTTGTCGGGATTGACCCGAAGGAGCAGGAGGAGGCGGTCTCGGAGGAGGACATCGTGATGATGTTGGATGCGGGCGGTGATGACGGAACCATCCGTCGGGACGACATCCGATACATCAAGAATGTGTTTCGTCTGGAGCACCAAGCCGCGGTGGACATCATGACCCCGCGCGGCGCGGTTGTTGCGGTCCCGACCGACACGGATGAAAAAAGCCTGACCGAACTGATTGCGCGGGAAGGGTATTCCCGCATTCCGGTCTACGAAGAGGATCTGGACCGCGTGGTCGGGATCCTGCACGCAAGCGAATATCTGCTTCATCGCGATGAGAAGAATTTTGATTTGCGGAGCATTCTCCATGAGCCGCAGTTTGTCCCCGAAACCATGCCGCTTGACGCGCTGTTCCGCGAGATGCAACGGGAGCACAACCATATGGCGGTGGTGGTCAACGAATTCGGCATGACGCTCGGAATCGTGACAATGGAGGATGTGTTGGAGGAACTTGTCGGCGAAATCTGGGACGAACAGGATGTGGCGGTTGAAGATGACGGCATCCGTAAAACGGGAGAAAATCAATATGCGGTCCGAACCTCGCTTCCCTTGGACGATTTCTTTGAATTCTTTTCGCTCGGGCAGGACGATGCGTTTGAATCGTCGACCGTCAACGGATGGCTGAGCGAGCTTTGCGGACATATCCCGCAGGTTGGGGAAACCGCACAGTATCGGAATCTGACGGTCCGCGTGACAGAGGGAGATGACCTGATGACGCGTGAAGCAGAAGTGACCGTGCAAGCCGAACCGATTCCGGAGACGGAACAGAACTGACCGATTTTTGCGAAAAAATCCGAAAAAGAATCAAAAATGTAAGTTTGTCAATCCCTTGTCACAAAAAAGTTTGGAAAATCAGAGAAATTTTTGGGGGTTGGCGGTTGGGAGGAGGTCTTGGCGCTTTTGGATGGGGGTCAGCCAGCGGGTTTTGCCGTCCGAGGAGGTCAGGACTCGGCTGGGGATGCGGTTGGAACGGTAGAGGTATTTTGCCATTTGCGATTGGAGATCCTCGAAGCTGTAGAACCGCAGGGTCTTATAGAAACGCTCGTTGTCGTTCCGGTGGCTTCGCTCCACCTTGCCGTTGTGCCGTGGTGTTCTCGGCTTGATGAGTTGGTGACGGATGCCGTAGTGCCGGCAGAGCCTGTCCAGCGGGTGGGTTCTGTCGGTCTTTCCGGTATGCGTGAATTCCGTCCCGTTGTCGGTCTGGATGGTTCTTGGGATGTAGCCGAAATGCTTGAAAGCGCGCAGGACGAAATCAAGGGTGCTGTAGCTGCTCTGTTCCGGGTAGGCTCGGATAAAACGCTCCCGGCTTGCCTCGTCAATCACGGTGTATTGGTAATACCGTCTGCCGAACGGGTCCCGGCTGACATTGCACTCGGTCGGGACATACTTGACATCCATCTGCCATTTGACACCGATTGCCTGCGGCGTGTCGTACT
>CAKSUH010000035.1 GCA_934500855.1 uncultured Eubacteriales bacterium | reverse complement strand
GATCATGAATGCGCAGAAGGCAAGGGGCGCGGATTTTTCAAGCGGCGGACTTATCAAACGCGCAAAAGCGCTCCTGCCTGTGTTCATTCCGCTTCTGTCCTCGGCGTTCAAGCGGGCGGATGAGCTTGCCAACGCAATGGACTGCCGTTGCTATCACGGGGGTGTGGGCAGAACAAGACTGAATGTACCGCGTTTTCGGTTTTCGGACGGCATGGCAATTCTTTTGGTTGCCGCGTTCGGTGTCGGCGTGTTCTTTCTGAACCGTCTCGGCATCGGATATACCATGAAGTAACGCCATGAAACTGTTACTCAGAATCGCTTATGTCGGTACCCGTTACGGCGGGTATCAGGTTCAGCCGAATGCAGATACCGTGCAGGCAAGGCTGAATCTTGCGGCGGAACGGCTCTTCGGTTATCCATGCGATATTGTGGGGTGCAGTCGGACCGACAGCGGGGTGCACGCGCGCGAATTCTGCGCGGCGGTCTCGCGCCGGGGGACCGACAGCCTGCAGACCGACATTTCCGTTGCACGGCTTCCGCTTGCTTTTTCGGCAAACCTGCCCGAGGACATCTGCGTATACGACGCGTGTTTTGTTCCGTCGGATTTCCATCCGCGCTACGGCGTGATGATGAAGGAATATATCTATCGGATTCTGAACCGTGCGGTGCGGGATCCGTTTGAAGCAGATCGCGCATACCATCTTCCGAAGCCGCTCCCCGAGGCGGCGCTCGATCGGATGAACCTAGCGGCAGAGCGTCTTTGCGGGACGCACGATTTCCGTGCGTTCATGGCGCAAGGCTCGAAGATTGCCGATACCGTGCGCACGGTCTATGCCTCCGAAGTCACCCGCGAGGGAGATATTCTCCTGTACCGCGTCCGTGCGGACGGGTTCCTTTATAATATGGTACGGATTCTGGCGGGAACGCTTGTCGAAGTCGGAGAAGGGAAGCATACCCCCGAAGAAATACCGCGCGGGGCGGACGCTTCCTGCGTGCGGTCTGTATCTGAATCGGGTGATTTATCCCGAGAACCCTTTCGGAAGGGAGGAAAAGGGTTGAAGCGAAGAAGCCCCCATGTATCGCTCCGTCCCGAGCGCCCGCTTGATGCCTATTACGAGAGCATTTCCGAGCGGTTCGGGATCACACAGGTTTTGCTGTATCTTTCCCTGCTCGTGTTTGTTGTCCTGTCTTTGATCGGAAACACGGGACTTTTGACCTACCAGAATTTCTACTACTTTTTCAAAGACCTCGGTGCGTCCGCCGAAACGGTGGATGTGCTTCACACCGATGCGTTGAGCTATCCGACCGACTCCGCGCAGAGTTTTACCCTCTACCGGCAGGGACTTGCCACTGCGGGAAACACCTCGGTTACGGTTTTTACGCCGTCCGGAAGGCAGGCGCTGAGTCAAAAACTGCAATACAGCAATCCGACTGCGGAAGGTTCCGGGAAATACCTGCTTGTCTATGATGCGGATAACACGCGGTATTCACTCTATAATTCCCATTCGCAGGTCTGGTCGGGTAAAAGCCGCTATCCTATTCGGAGCGCGGCGGTTTCGGCGTCCGGTTCCTATCTGCTCCTGTCCTCGTCCGATGAATTTCCGTCGGAAATGGAGCTTTATGATGACAGCTTTGACCGGATCGGCTACTTCACGCTTTCGTCCTATGTCACGGATGTGGCGATCAACAGAAAGGGGACCGTATTCGCGTTTCTTGCTTCCGAAGTGCGGAACGGCGCGTTTGCAACCTCTGTCCGCATTTACGAAACGGGGCGGAGCGAACCGATTGCGGTCACGCCGCTCGGAAACGGATTGGGACTTTCCTGTGCTTTTACCGACAGCGGGAACCTTTCCGTTATCTGCGGGGACGGGGTATATACGGTTTCTCCGCGCGGATCCGTGCTGAACAGCTACTCCTTTGACGGAAAAGTTATCCGTTCTGCGGACCGGAACGGGGACGGTTGCGCGCTGATTCTCGCTGACAATGATATTTCTTCAAAAAAATATGCGATCGTATTTGACAAAAGCGGGAAAATGTTGTATAATGAAGCTGTTACCGAAACGGCGGGAACCGTCAGGCTCTGCGGAAACGCGATTTTTCTGCAGTGTACCGATGGAATCGTCCGCATCCGGACAGACAGAGAAAGCACGGAAAAGTTCGTCTGTGTCACCGACGGTCGAACCATGCTTGCCTATGACGAAAACTGTGTTCTGCTCTGTTCGTCCAAACGGGCGGTGTTTTGCCGATTCGGAAACTGAGGGCCTGAACCATCGAAAAATGAGAAAGGAAGATGATTTCCATGCAGTATATCTTTGATATTTGTGCGCTTGTCATAGCGGCGTTCATCATTTTCAGCTGTGCGCGCAAAGGCTTTTTTCTGACCGTATTGAGCTTTTTCAAATTTCTGTTTGCCGTGCTCGCGGCATATTTCTTCGGCGGTTCTCTCGGAAACCTGCTCGGAAAGATGTTCATTAACGAGGCTGTCTACGGCTCTGTTTCCAAGAAAATCACCAAAATTTATGAGAGTACCGCAGGTTCGTTCAATGCGGAAAGCATCACCGAGGCAATTCCGAAATTCCTGCGTTCCGAAGAACTGACGGAAAAGCTGAACAGTCTCGAAGGTTCCGGTGCGGAGTTGGCGGACGCCATGTCGCAAACCGTTTCGGACGCATTGTCGGCGGTCATCTGCGCGGTGGTCGGCGCAATCCTGATGTTCCTCATTGCCATGCTGGTTCTGACGATTGTGTATGCGATTCTCAAAGCTATCCGTTCGAAATTCAAATTGCTCGGTATTGCGGACGGGATTCTCGGAGGCGTACTCGGCTGTATGATCGCGGCACTGGCGCTGATGCTGTTCGGCTCTCTCGTAAAGGTCTTTTTCGGAAATTCGGATGCTTATAACGCGTCCAAAATTCTGAAATTCTTTGCCGATGCTACGCTCGGGGACTTTTTCGGTTGGCTCAATCTCGGCAATTGGATCGATAAACTCAACAGTTAAACACTGAAACGAAAGGTTTTTACCATGACCATGTGTTCACAGTGCCACAAACGGGTGGCAGTCGTGTTTATGACGCGGGTGGAAAACGGGGAAAAGACCACCAGGGGGCTTTGCATGAAATGCGCAAAGGAACTGGGGGTCCCGATCGACAACATCGTGGGTGATGTCATCGATCGGCTCGGCATTTCCCCCGAACAGCTGGAAAATGCCGAAAACGACCTCGGCGAAATGCTTGGACAGGCGCTCAAGCCCTCCGATTGCGATGATCCCGAGGACGGTGGCGCGCCCGCCATCGACTTCCCGAAGCTGTTCCGCGACGCGGGACTGGTTCCGTCCGAAGCGCCCAAGCCCGCAGACGGGGTCCCGGTTGCGGATAAGGGAAAGAATGACCGCAAACGGGAAAAGGAACAGAAAAAGCTGAAATTTCTGACCACCTACTGTCGGAATCTGACCGAATTCGCGCGGAAAGGGAAGCTCGACAACATCATCGGGCGTGACCGCGAACTGGCGCGCGTGATTCAGATTCTCTGCCGCAGACAGAAGAACAATCCCTGTCTGATCGGCGAGCCGGGCGTCGGAAAGACCGCGATTGCCGAGGCGCTTGCCATCCGCATTGCGGCGGGAAATGTTCCGTACAAGTTGCGCGGAAAAGAAATATATTTGGTTGATATGACCGCCCTTGTTGCGGGAACGCAGTTCCGCGGGCAGTTTGAGTCCCGTATCCTCGGGCTTCTCGGAGAGGTGCGCGAGGTCGGCAATGCGATTCTTGTGATTGACGAGGTACACAACATCGTCGGCACGGGAGAAGCGGAAGGAAGCGTCAACGCGGCAAACATCCTCAAGCCCGCGCTGTCGCGCGGCGAGGTGCAGGTCATCGGCGCAACTACGCTGAACGAATACCGCAAGTATATCGAAAAGGATTCCGCACTGGAGCGTCGCTTCCAGCCCGTCACGGTGAACGAGCCGTCGGCGGACGAGTCGGTGGAGATGCTGCAGGGCATCAAGCACTACTACGAGGAATTCCACGCCGTTACGATTCCGGACGAGGTTCTGCGGCGCGCGGTGGTGCTGTCCGAGCGCTATATCACCGACCGCTTTCTGCCCGATAAGGCGATTGACCTGATCGACGAGGCGGCGGCACACCGTTCGCTTTCGTCCGCGGTCCTGACCGAAAGCTATGAAATCCGCGACAAGCTGTTGGAACTGCGGGGCAAGCGCGAAGAACTGGAGAGCGAGATTGCGGGAAACGAGCAGGCGGAAACCGGAAGATATGAGGAAATCTCCAATATTCAGTCCGAGGAATTGCGCCTGAGCGCACGCCTCGGCGAGCTGGAACCCGAAACGCACCGCATCGAACTGACCGAAAATGACATTGCCGATGTGATTGAGTTGTGGACGGGCGTTCCCGCCGCCAATATTACGGAGAACGAATACCATCGGATTGACCGCCTTGAGGATCGCCTCAAGGAGCATATTGTGGGGCAGGACCAAGCCGTGGAAGCCGTGGCAAGAGCCATCAAACGGAGCCGTGCGGGCATTTCCTACAAGCGCAAGCCGGTATCCTTCATTTTTGCGGGCCCGACCGGTGTCGGAAAAACCGAACTGGTCAAAGCGCTGGCAAACGATCTGTTCTGTTCGCCCGAAACGCTGATCCGTCTGGATATGTCCGAATTCATGGAAAAGCACGCGGTGTCGCGGATTATCGGAGCGCCTCCCGGATATGTCGGCTATGATGAAGCGGGGCAACTGACCGAAAAAATCCGCCGCAAGCCCTATTCGGTCGTTCTGTTTGACGAAATCGAAAAGGCGCATCCCGATGTGCTGAATATCCTGCTTCAGATTCTCGATGACGGCAGAATCACAGACGCGCGCGGAAAGACCGTCAACTTTGAAAATACCGTCATTGTCATGACCACAAACGCGGGTTCGGATCATTCTGCGGCAACGGCGGGCTTCAGTGCAAGCGAGCAGACCGCCGCCGAGGACAAAACGCAAAAGGCGCTATCCACCTTCCTGCGCCCCGAGTTCCTCAACCGCGTGGACGAGATCATCACCTTCCGTCAACTCGACCGGGACGATTTTGTGCGCATTGCTTCCATCATGCTCGGGGAACTTTCCGCGGCATTGGCAGAGAAGCACATCACACTGACCGTAACCGATGCCGCCCGGGCTTATATTGCGGACAAGTCCTATTCCCGCACCTACGGCGCGCGGAATATGCGGCGGTTTATCCAAAAAGAAGTCGAGGACAGACTTGCGGCGGAGCTGATTTCGGATTATGATCGGCATTACACGCAGGCAAGCGTGGATGCGGATGCCGACGGCATCACGGTTCGGTGTCTCTGATGGGAACGGAAGAAAAGCGGATCCGTTGGCATCGGACCGCACCCCGTGACGCATTGAAGCTGCTTGGAAGCAACGGGCAGAACGGACTTTCCCACAAGGAAGCCTATGCGAGGCTTCGCAGAAACGGTCCCAACCGTTTCATGGAGCCTCCGAAGCAGGCTTATGGTATTCTCGCAAGTCTGCTTCGGGATCCCGTTCTGATTCTGACCCTGCTGTGCGGGGTTCTTTCGCTGTGCTTTGACGAACTTCTGAGCGGTCTGCCGTTCCTGTTGCTGTTTGGCGCATGGGGCGGTCTTTTTGTAGGACGCTTGTTGCACGCAATCGGGCGGTTCCAGACGGAATTCGCCTTTTTCGGCACGCCATCGGTTACGGTCCTGCGGGAAGGGGAAGCGTTCCTGATTCCCGCAACGCGCGTGGTACGCGGCGATATCATCGTCCTTCACGAGGGGGACATCGTCCCGTGTGACTGTCGGTTGCTCTCGGGCGATGACCTGACCGTGCGCATGACATGGCGGGAAGGGGACAAGCCGACCCCGCATCTCTACCGCAAAACCGCCGACCGCCTTTATGCGTTCGGCGACACCGCACAGGCACCCGATTTTGAAAACATGGTCTACGGCGGCTCGGAAATCGTTGCGGGCAGTGCCGTTGCGCTTGCGGTCGAACTGGGGGAGACCTCTTTTCTCGGCGCGATGGGAGAACGCTTCGGAAAGACTACACGAACGGTCCGGGGCGAGATGCTCGGCGGCATCCTGCCGTACTGCAAGCTGTTGTCCTTCGCTTCGCTGCTGCTTTTGTTTTTGGTCGGCATTGTGTCGTTGTTCGCCGCGCCGTCGGCGTACACTTCTCTGCGCGTTTTCCTGCCGGTCTGCGTCATTACCGCATCGGCGTCCGTCGGCATTACGGGTCTGTACTTTACAGCGCTGCTCTTTCGGAACCGCCGCGCGGCGGGGGCGGCAAAGCAAAAGCGGAATCGGGTCTGCATCCGAACCGACATTGCAAACGAAACGCTCCCGTATCTGACCGACCTTGTCATCACCGACCGCTCTGCTTTTTCGGACGGCAGACTGCATCTGCGCGCGGGCTATACGGGGGACGGTGTGGTGACGGGTGGCGCTCCGCTTACGGGACTTGCCGAGGCATTTGTTCTGCTGGCAAAGGCGCGCGAAGCGCTTCCCGCCGCACGGTGCGACCGCTTTGTCGAAACCGAGGACATGACCTATCTTTCCGAACTGTTGCGGGTAAGCAAATTTGATTTGCACGCGCTGGATATCCGTCTTTCCGCAGTGAACCTGATTGCGGCGGGGGACGAGGAGCTGTTGCATGTCGCCACTGCGACCGAAACCTTCCGTTTGCACATTACGCACGGTGTGGGAGCCGTGACGGGATGCTCCGGAATTTTGTCGGAGGGCGACGGAGAACTTCCCATGACTCCCGAGCGGCTGGAGCGAATCCTGCGCTTCTGTGCGCGCGAAGAGGACATGGCGGGCAGTGTGCGGACCGTGGTCAGGGAGAAAAACGGGCGGTTTCTGCTCGTCGGACTGCTTGCACTCGGCGAGGTGTTTCTGCCCGACCTGAGCGATCGATTGGAAAAGCTGAACCATGCCGGCGTGCGGGTTTCGGTTCTTCTTCCTGTTTCCCGCGAGGACTGCCTGCGGTACTTCCGCAACTGCTGTCCTGATCTTCCGATCGAAGACTCCGCGGCGCTTGAACAGGACAACGGCGCGGCAATCCGCATTGCGGCAGGCGCGGATCAGAATTTTGTCACCGAATATCTGAAAAAACTGAAAAAACAAGGTCGGACGGCGGCATTGCTGTGCAACCGAGCCGACAACAGACAGTTGCTCGGAGCAGCGGCGCTCCGCGCGGTTTGCGATGACTGTTTCGGACTTCTGTGCGACAGCGGGGAAGCCCTGCCCGAGCGGATTCCGATTGCCGATCTCACGGTGCGGGACGGGTGTACGCAGTCGGTGCGCAATTCCGCCGATCTGATCCTCTGCCGCGCGGGTGCAGCAGGCGGAGGAATCGCCGCACTGGAGCCGACTCTGCGCCGCTCCAAAGCCATGACATGGCGGTTGCGGGCGCTTCTTTGGAATCTCACGCTGCTCAAACTCGCGCGGATGCTCTTCTTTACGCTCTGCGCGCTCTCGGGGCTGGGTCCGCCGACCGCTGCGGAAACGCTCTTTGTCTGTTTCGGCGGGGACTTGGCGGCGTTGTATGTTGCGCTGACCGGAAAACTCCAACACCCCGAGCGCACACCGTTCCGTCCCGATTACGCAAGCCTGATGCGCTTCTTCCGCGACCGCAGAATCGCGGTTTGCACGGCAGTGCCGCCGCTTGCAATCTGGCTTGTTTCTCTGATTCTGCGCGTAACGGGACTGCTCACAACGGAAGCCGCGCAGTCGCTCCCGATTCTCGGACTTGCGATTCTGCAGGTCGTGCTTCTGACCTTTGCGGAGTCCGACGATGTACGGATGCGGACTCCTGCCGGCTATGCAAGGCTTGCGGTGCTCCTGCTCGCGCCGCTCCTGCCGTCGGTTCTGCTGTCGGTTCTGATTCCTGCGGTCGGTAAGGTCACGGGACTTGGGGCATGGTCGCTCGCGTCCGGTTTCATGGCGATTTTCGCATTCCTCGCGTCTCTTGCGGGAACCCTTCCGATCTTTCGCAAAAAGCCGAAATAGAGCGGGGCGCTTCCGCATATACTGTACCGAGCCTATCGGATAAGGAGAAAGGGTATGAAACGGTACAGTACGGCGGAATTGCGGAAGTTGGAGATCGTCAATCTGTGCGACGGCGCACGGCTCGGCTATGCGGAGGATTTTGAATTCGAGGCGGAAGGAGACTGCACACGCGTTCTTTCGCTGATTGTAGCGGGAAGCGGCGGATTTCTCGGGATCGGCAAAGAGGATGATCTGGTGATCCCTTGGTGCCGCGTTGAGTGCATCGGAGAAGATACCGTTCTGGTAAAGATGACTCCGCAGGAGCTCGGCAATTGCCTTTGCGGAAGAAAAAACGGCTCCCGACACCTATTTGGTAAGCGAAAATGTTAATAAAATGTAAAAACGAATAGGAACCGATTGAAAACGGCGACGGAATATGGTATAATTCAATGTAATTGTGCCGGACCGTCGCCTTTTTGCGTCGGCGGTGCAAAATAATACACACATCGAGCGAAAATCGCCTCGGTGCCGTACCGTGCGGTGCGGTTTCGGCGGATGCGTTGCGATGGTGGAAAAAACCGAAGGAGGACATGAAAATGTCTGTTATCACAATCAAGCAGCTGCTTGAAGCCGGTGTTCATTTCGGACACCACACCAGAAGATGGAACCCGAAAATGCAGGAGTACATTTTCACGGAGCGGAACGGTATCTATATTATCGACCTGCAGAAAACCGTGAAAAAGTTCGATGAGGCGTATAACTTCGTCCGCGAACTGTCCGAAAAGGGCGGAACCCTGCTGTTTGTCGGTACCAAGAAGCAGGCGGCGGAAGCCATCAAAGAAGAGGCTACCCGTTGCGGAATGTACTATGTCAATGTGCGTTGGCCCGGCGGCATGATGACCAACTTCAAGACCATCAAGAAGTCGATCAACCGTCTGAACAACCTCTACAAGATGCAGGAGGACGGCACTTTCGATCTGCTCCCGAAGAAGGAAGTTGCCGCTATGCAGAAGGAGATCTTCGATCTCGAAAAGAGCTACGGCGGTATCAAGACCATGGAGCAGCTGCCCGACGCAGTGTTCGTGGTTGACCCCAAGAAGGAGCATATCGCTGTCCTCGAAGCAAAGAAGCTGGGCATTCCGGTTATCGCGATCGTGGATACCAACTGCGACCCCGATGACGCAGACTATATCATCCCGGGTAACGATGACGCGATCCGTGCAATCAAGCTGATCTCTTCTTCTCTGGCAGATGCCGTGATCGAGGGCAAGCAGGGTGAAGAAACTGCGGAAGCAACCGCAGAGGAAACCGAAACGGACGCTGAATAATCGAAAGGGGAAACAAAAATGGCTGCTATTACCGCAAAAGATGTTGCCGCGCTCCGCGCAAAGACCGGTATCGGTATGATGGAGTGCAAGAAAGCGCTGGTTGAGGCTGACGGCGATATGGACGCCGCTGTCAAGATTCTGCGCGAGAAGGGCGAGCTGAAGGCAGAGTCCAAGATGGCAACCAGAGTTGCCGCAGACGGATTGGTTGAAATTCTCAAGGAAGGTGACCTGACCGCAATGATCGAGGTCAACTCCGAGACTGACTTTGTAGCGAAGAACGACACCTTCAAAGCGTTCGTTACCGACCAGCTGAAGATCATCGTTGCACAGAAGCCCGCAACGGTGGAAGATCTGATGGCTTGCAAGTATGACGATGAAATGACGGTTGATGCCAAGCTGAAGGAAATGATCTTCAAAATCGGTGAGAAGCTGACGGTCCGTCGGTTTGTTCTGGTTGACGGCATTACCAGCACCTATATCCACGGCAATGGTTCGATCGGTGTTGTGGTGAAATTCAAGAGCAATGTAGCGGACAAGCCCGAGTTTGCGGCGTTCGCAAAGAACATCGCGCTCCAGATCGGTGCTTATCCGACTCCGTATCTCTGCCGCGAGCAGGTTCCCGCAAGCGTGATTGAAGAAGAGAAGAAGATTCTTCTTGCTCAGATCGCGAACGATCCTGCCAATGCAAAGAAGCCGGATGCGATCAAGGAAAAGATGGTCGAGGGTCGTGTTTCCAAGTTCTATGACAACAACTGCCTGCTTGATATGGGCTATGTCAAGGACGAGGACATGAAGGTCGGTCAGTATGTCAAGGCTACTGCGAAGGAACTTGGCGGAGAGATCGAGATTGCGGAATTCTATCGCTACGAAAAGGGCGAAGGAATTCAGAAGAAGGAAGAAAACTTCGCGGAAGAAATCGCGAAGATGGCTGCCGGCAAATAAGAAATTCGGCGAATCGGAGAATTTTTTCTCCGATTCGCCTTCTTTTTTTCGATACCCCCTTGACAAATCGAGAATTTGTGGTATAATTGTAAAGTAATTTGCTTTACACTCGGA
>CAKSUH010000034.1 GCA_934500855.1 uncultured Eubacteriales bacterium | reverse complement strand
CTGTCGCACACGCTCCCGCCGCAGAAGCTGATTCA
Organism: uncultured Eubacteriales bacterium; assembly: GCA_934500855.1. GTDB lineage: Bacteria > Bacillota > Clostridia > Oscillospirales > CAG-272 > UMGS1865. The sequence goes on along the minus strand of CAKSUH010000034.1, from coordinate 10,408 downwards.
CACCGAGTGGTTCTACAGCGACTGCCTTGCCGATTTCTATCACACGGAGCCGTTTTCCCCGGAGCACTGGCGCATTCTGGAACGCTTTATCCGGACAGCGGTAAAAAACGGCATCAACATGATCCTCACCCCCATCTTTACACCGGAGCTGGACACCTACATCGGGGGCGAGCGCACCACCACACAGCTGGTGCGGATCCGCGTTACCGCCCCCGGACAGTACGCCTTTGACTTCTCCCTGCTGGACCGCTGGATTGACCTCTGCCTGTCCTGCGGTGTGGAATACTTTGAAATGGCACATCTGTTCTCACAGTGGGGTGCCGCTGCAGCCCCCAAGGTGGTGGCTGAGGTTGAGGGTGAAGTCCGCCGCATCTTCGGCTGGGAAACCGACGCGCTGGGGGCAGACTATGAATGCTTCCTGTCACAATTTTTGCCGGCACTTGTTGCCTTCCTGCAGAAGAAGGGCGTGGACCAAAAAACCTTCTTCCACATCTCGGACGAACCGCACGGAAAGCACCTCGAGCATTATCTCGCCTGCAAGAACCTGGTAGCCGGATACATCGGCGACCTGCCGCTGATCGATGCCATGTCGGATTATGCTTTCTATGAAAGCGGCGTGATGCAAAAGCCGATTCCCGTGATTTACCATGACGATCCGTTCCTGGCACACAATGTGCCGGGGCTGTGGGTCTATTATAACGGCAGCACAACAGGAACCTACCATATCACCGGGCGGATGATCGCGCAGCGCCTGTGCGACACCCGCGCACTCGGCTTCCAGCTCTGGCAGAACCGCATTGAAGGTTTCCTGCACTGGGGCTTCAATTTCTGGAATTCACAGGATTCCTATCACCATCTCGATCCGTTCCTGAATACCGATGCAGACTATTTTATGCCGTCGGGAGACGCGTTTCTGGTCTACCCGGGCGAGGGCGGGGACTGCTGGGAGTCGCTGCGCCTGAACGCCATGCGGGAAGCGATGGAGGATCTGCGGATGCTGTCGCTCTGCGAATCCGTCCGGGGCAGAGACTTTACCGAGGCTCTGCTGCGCGAGACTGCCGGCGAGCCGGTCACCTTCCGCACGCTCCCACGAGAGGATTTTTACGGAATCCTGCGTGAAAAGATCGCAGCGGCAATCGAGGAATAAGGTCAATGGAGCACTGACGCGCCGCCCCGGCTGCGCAGTGCCGGAGAAAGGAGCAGATCATGGTCGTCCCCTATACACATGAATCCGTCCGGCTGACCGGGCGCTGGGCAAAACTGCCGGGCAGTGCCGTAACCACTGCGCCGGGCGCATACATCGAATGCTCGTTTGCGGGGGATATGGCGGTCCTGCGGTTTGACACCACGCGCAACCTGCCGGTTGTGCCGCACCTATGGATTTCCGTTGACGGCGGCTGCCGCACCGAGGTGATGCTGGACCGTTATCTCCGCATCCGGACCGCTCACACCGGGCTGCACACCGCGCAGATCATTTTCAAGAGCGCATCCGAGGAAAGCGCCAGATGGCGGGAACCGCTGACGGGAGCGATACGGTTTCTCGGGGTTCAGGCCGACATGCCGGTCGCCCTGAAGCCAGATACACGACCGATCATGGAAATCATCGGCGACTCCATTACCGAAGGCGTGTCGATTGACACCGATTATCGCGAGGGAATGCTGCCGCCGCTGGAATGCAACGCTCTCACGCTGGCATTTCAGAACGATGCGGCGGCAACCTGGGCATTCCGCACTGCCGAGGCGCTGAACTGCCGTCCCGTAATCATGGGCTACGGTTCTGTCGGAGTCACGCGCGGTGGGCAAGGGAGAGTCCCTGCTGCTCCGGCAGCCTATCCTTACTGCTACGACGGGGAGCCGCTGGACATTCCGCAGGCGGACCTGATCGTCATCAACCACGGGGCAAACGACTACGCCGCAACGCCGGAGCGCTACGCCGCAGCGTATACGGAGCTGCTGGATGCAGTGCGGGCGCGGAGTCCCCTTGCAACGGTTTTTGCCGTTTCCGCATTCCGGGGGACCCACCGCGAAGCCCTTGCGGAGCTGATTCCGGAATACAACCGCACAAGAGGCTGCCGGGTGCACTTTGTCGACACCGCCGGCTGGATTCCTCCGGAGCCGCTCCACCCGCACCGCAACGGGCACAAAACCGTTGCCGACCGTCTGGCGCCCATCATCCGGGAAGTGATCCGGAAAGGCAGGTAAAGCGAAATGATGATACCGTATTCCCATGCATCCGTCCGGCTGACCGGGCGCTGGAAACAAGAGTCTGACCGTGCCGTGACGACCGCGCCGGGTTCGTATCTGGAGTTTGCGTTTTCGGGTGACATGGCAGTCATCCGGTTTGATACCGCAATCAACCAGACCCCGCACCTGCACCTCTGGGTTCAGCTGGACGGCGGCGACCGGATTGAAACGCCGGTGGACAGTTATCTGCGCGTGTGCGCGGAAACACAGGGCGTGCACATCTGCCGGGTCATCTTCAAAGGTTCAATCGAGCAGACCGGCAGATGGTATGCCCCGCTGACGGGCGCGCTGCAGTTTCTCGGCATTCAGACCGAACAGCCGGCGCCTCTTATGCCGGATCCCCGCCCCGTGCTGGAATTCATCGGAGATTCGATCACCGAGGGCGTGCTGATTGACACCGACTACTGCGAGCAGACCCGTGATGCATTTGAACTGGATCAGCTCAACCGCCCCTACCAGGACGATTGCTGCGCGACCTGGGCATGGCTGACCGCCGAGGCGCTGAACTGCCGCCCGGTATTCATGGGCTACGGCGCGGTCGGCATCACGCGGAAGGGCTGCGGCTGGGTTCCGCCGGCACCGGATTCCTACCCGTTCTTCTTTGACGGAGCACCGCTGGAGGGGCTGCCGCAGGCAGACATCGCGGTCATCAACCACGGTGCAAACGACAGCGGCAAGGCACCGGAGCTTTACCGGCAGGGCTACATCCGCCTGCTGGATGCGGTACGCAGGAGAAGTCCGCGAGCCGAAATTTTTGCCGTTTCCGCTTTTTGCGGCACACATCAGGATACGCTGAAGGACCTGGTGGCAGACTACAACGCGGCAAACCGCACCGAGGTGCATTTCATCAACGCGTCCGGGTGGATTCCGCCCGAACCGCTCCACCCGCATCGGGAAGGGCACAAAACCGTTGCGGAGCATCTGACACCGCTGATGCAAGCCGCTCTGAAACAATCCCTGCATAACGGAAAAGAACAGGACTCCGACTGAGTCCTGTTCTTTTCCGTTGGCATCAACCGGGCTTTTCCTCACCGTGCAGCTTGCGGTACTGCGAGGGAGAAACACCGTGTCTCGATTTGAACTGCCGGAAGAAATAGTTTGCATCGGAAAACCCGCAGAAATCCGAAATTTCATTGATGTTCATCCTGGAATGCACCAGCAGATATTCGGAGCGCGACAGCCGTTTATCACGCAGATATTCGGCAATCGAGGTGCCGAACTCGCGGCGGAAATGATGGTTCAGCGTAACCGTGCTGCAATGCAGGCGCAGACAGAGGTCGGTCATGGTAATTTTGCTTCCGTAATTCGCGCCGATATATTCCTTTGCAAGCTGTGCCAGCGTTTTGGACTGCCGGAACAGCAGACGCTGCTCCTCGATATACTTGCCATAGACATACAGCGTGCACAGGCTTGCTTCCCATTGTGCCTTTGAAATGCGGGTGAAGCGGGAAAGGCAATCCGCCAGATACTCCCGCTTTTTCTTCAGCTCCGGGAAACGGTCGAACAGGTTCTGCAAAATCCGTTCCTCCACGCCTTCTTCATCGGGAATCGCCTTCCCGATCATCACATATCCGGCGGCATTTCCATCAAAGGAAATCGGCATCACCGCTTCCAGAAGCCCGAACGGGCAGGTATAGCAGTGCAGCCCGTTTTTCTCCGCCGTCTGGTAGGCATCGATGTCCGAATTGATGCAGATGGACAGTGCTTTCTCGCAGGAATGAATCATTTGGCAAAAGCGGTTTTCCGGGATCGGACCACCCCCGCCGGAATTGGTGCTGCGATACTTGCTGTTGCAGCTGGAAACGGTCAGGTTGGTCACGTTGCGCAAATGATCCAACAGTTCTTCCAATGTATCATAAGCCATGCAACCGCCCCCCTTTTTAATAATCAATTGATCCGGCTGATTTCCGGGCGGCAGACGGTCTGCCTCCCCTATTTTATTATACCATAAAAGCCGGCGAAATACAAGGAATAAATCAAGAACAAAAACGGAACAGACAATCGCAGCAAAGAGAACATCTGTGCGATTGCCTGTCCCGTTATGGTATCAGTTATCCGGCAAACGGAACGGAACCGCCGTCTCCGGCTCCGTCGTTATAGTGGAACGGTTTGTCACCTGTTGTGGTTGCTCCCGTGGTGGTTACTGCCGTGGTGGATTCATCCGATGCAGTCAGAACATCCTCCGGGGCACAGAAAACGGTCATAAAGGGGGTCAGATACAATTGTTTCATCGTAAAACTCCTTTCCGTTGGATCCTGTCAGTTGGCAGGAGACTTGATGGTGATGGTCATCGGCGTTTCCGATTCAAAGACCGGTGTTTCGTCCTCTCCCAGAACATATGCACGGACAGAGAATGTGATTTCCCCGATGGAAGTCGGGATATTATCAACCGACATGGCAATCAGATACCTGCCGCCCATGCCCTGCGCCCGGAGTGTGGCACCGATGCCCGAAATGCCGGTGTATGCATTCTTGCAAACGGTTTCCTCCGGCGTGTAGCTATGCTTGACCAGAACGCCCTCTGCGTTGGTGTACTCATAGGAGATCTCAAACCCGGCGCCGTTGTATTCGTCCGAATCCAGCGTAGCAAGGAAACGAGCGCGATAAGTGTTCGTTTCGGTGTTCACATCGGAGGTCTGGAAACCGATGGTCTTAACGGTATCGTTGTACACCGGGCTGTCGTATGTCACCTTCCAGATCTTATCGGCGTTGACATCCACAGCCCCGGTTGCTTCCCCTGCTCCGCGGTCGGCAATGTAGAGCGTGCCGTTGATGTAACGCATATGCGTGTAGTAGTTCATCACTTCCGCATCGTACTTGATGCGGGCAGAGTTCTTCGTAAACGACCAAAGCCCGTTATAAGGAGATTTTCCGGTATCTCTGTCCTTCACAATGTTTCTGTCCCACGCCATGCCTTCCTTGACGCCTGCGCCGGCATTGATCGGCGTAATGACAAAGCGGTCAACCACGGCAATCGCGCCCTGCGACTTGCTGTTGTCGGTGTTGCTTCCCCAGAGTGCCGTGTATTCCGTTCCGTTCTTGGTCAGTCTTGCAGCCATCGGGCCGTCGTTACTGGTCACATAAACCGTTCCGTCCGTGTCCACATCGATGGCGTACAGCTCGGTCAGTCCGTTGTCGCTTCTGCCGCTGAGCACGCGGGGATTTGCAAAGCCCTGAATGCCGAAGGTCTTATCCACCGTCAGCGTATTGTCACCGATGGTGTAACGGTAGATCCGGTCGTTTCTGGTGTTATCCGCGCCCTCAAGTCCGTCAGACATCAGGACATAGAGATATTCGATTCCGTTCAGTACGCGGTAGCGGATATCGCGGACGAGCAAACCGGTGTTGTTGGAGGCATTGAAGGTCATCCCCTCGGTCATAACGCCCTCTGCGGTGTAATCCAGACGCGTGATCTGAATGCCCTCCGAGGTGCTGTCCCAACCCACATACACATGGTTCTTACCGTCTGCATCTGCTGCGCGCGGGACTGCATAGGCACCGCCTGCATCCTGATGCCGGAAGGAGCCGAGCGATTCGCCGGTCCCCAGCGAAATCATTTCCAGCGCACGGTTTTCAGCCTCCCCGCCTGAAAAACCGAGGAACGCAAACTGCTCATCCGGGCTGATCGCAAAGCCTTCCAGCTGACCGGTTGCCGTCTTCAGAGTCTGACCGGGGTTTGTGAGAATGTTGGATTTGCTCTGTGCCCAGATCGTTTTCAGATCGGAGGCACGGCCTGCCTGGTTGGTAAAGATCCGGGATGCCATCGCCGCAGAATACTTTTTGCCGGACTTGGCGGCAATGTTCATCACGATAATCTGATCCGCGCCGGCGCTGTAGTAATCGTCGGTGGCGTTGCCGTTGCTGACGTTCGTATAGTAGAGGTTACCGCCCACATAGCACATCGCATAGCAGGCGTTCTTTTCATAGGGCTCCAGCCAGCAGAGCTGCTCCCAGTAGGTCTGCTTGGTGTACTGCGTCAGGTCCTGCGCGTTGAACACATTCATGTTTCCCTTCGCCCACTGGCTGCCGCCGTACTTGTTGTTCATAACGCCAAGATAGGCATCATCCACCAGTGCAATCGGGCCGTTCGGCGTCCAGGCATCATTGTTATTGTCATACAGCTTACCGAGGCCGGAAGCGCCGTCCGCACTCAGGACCACGGCATTCGTCCGGTTGTTTCCGCAACCGATGAAGACTGCGCCGTCGCTGCGGACATCCACACCGTAAAGCTCGGCAACGGAGCTGTCGCCTTCGGTATTCAGCCCGGATGCCACCTTCACGACTGCGTATCCGCCGCCGGCAACACCGGCTTCGTTGATGCCGAATGCGGTATCCAGTTTCAGTTCGCGGGTGTCTTTGTTCACGGTTACAATGTAGCGGTAAACACGGTCATAGTTGGCTTTGCTCTCCGAAGCGGCTTCGGTTGTGTCCTTGCCGTCAGAGGTCAGCACATAGAGGTATCTGACCCCGCCGATCGCGAGGCATTTCAGGCCGCGGCAGAGCAGCTGGGTTCCGTCCTCCGGCTGAGCCAACACCTGCGTGATCAGCGTCTGGGTCATCTCGCCGGTTTCCGTGTCGGGCAGCAGGAAGGCTACCTGCACGCCCTCGGAGGTGCCGTCCAGACCGACAATCACCTGCTTCTTACCGTCCATCGTCAGGGCACGCGGATTTGCATATTCGCCCTTTGCATTCCGGTACTGCCAGTAGCCGAGTGAATCGCTGGTGTACAGATCGATCATTTCAACCGCACGCTGATTTTCGCTTCCGCCCACAAAGCCTGCGTAAGCATAGCGCTGCGAGCTGGCTTCCACCGTCAGCCCCATCAGCTGCCCCTGTGCAACCCGCAGGGCGCCCTTGCGTCCGGTCAGAATCTTGCCGTTGCTCTGCGACCATGCCAGCCGGTTGGCGGTTCTGTGAATCACGCCGTCCGGTTTAACCGGTTTGCCTGCGGTGTCGCCGTCATTATAGACGACGGCACTCGCCGCCGTAACGGCAATACCGGAAAAGGTTGAGAGCAGAAAGACCAATACAAAAATGCAGGAAAGGATACGTTTGAGTTTTTTCATCGCGAGATCTCCTTTTTCTAATATTTATACCGGATGCCACAGCATCGGGTATCAAACCGAATGAGCCTGTCTGTCACGATTTCTTTTTACCGTCGTATCGGAAGGACCAATCCTTCACTGTGCCGAGGTCCACACCTTCATAAACATTTCCCCAATCATAATCCGGGCTGTCGTAATAAAGCGGGTAGGACTGTCCGATGGTCACCTTGCCGTCCTTGACCACCAGACTGCTTGTTTTATCGGAGAAGAAGCAGTTTTCGGGAGACGCATACTCCTGCACCTTCAGGAGTGTGTGCTTTGCATCCACGCCGAGCGTCCGGTTTGCGCCGCCTTCGCTTTGCGGAAAGATCGCATACGGTGCCTTGGCAAGGTCATAGATGGCATCCACCCAGTTCCAGCCGTGGTGCGCTACCTGCACGATGTCCACCTTGAGATAGTCTGCCGGCATCTGCCCGATCAGGGCTTCCATGCCAACCTCGTTCAGGTCGCCCAGAATCAGCTGGGTAACGCCGCCCATGGTCAGCTTGAGAACCGTGCTTGCGTCGTTCGGATCGGTGATCCGGCTGACGCCGTTGCGGCGGACATTGTCCTCATGCGTGTAAAGCACCTCGATGTTGAGATCTGCCAGTTGCAGATTCATGCCGGTGTGTAGCGTGAGCATCCGGCATTCCGGCCAGGCTGATACCAGCGAACTGTACAGCGACTGAATCCCGGTATTCTGATCCAGTTGCGCGTTCACATAGTTGGCTGCCACGCGCTCCAGCGAAAAATCATTCCGGTATTTGGCAGAAGTCATCACCTTTGCAAGTCCCGCCCAATGGTCACCGTGCGTGTGGGTAAAGAACCAGCAGGCAATGCGGACCTTCTCGCCCTCCGGCGTTCCGGTTACTTCACGGGCGAATCTGACAAAACCTTCCTGCGCAGCGGTGTCAAACTGTGCCGCCATGCCGCCGTCGATCACGAACAGGCTGTTGTCTGCCATTTTGATCACGCCCAGCTGGCCGCAGTTGCTGTAGTCCAGCCCGGTCGGTCCGTGATAAATCGCATAGGCATAATAAACCGAGGTGTCCTCTGCCTTCGGCGTATAGCGGTAGGAGAACCTGTCGGGGTCCACCGTGCTGTTCCGGTCCCAGATCACGCGGACCTCACTTCCGGAGCCGGTATAGTAGACATACAACCGGGTGGTTGCCTTCCGCCATGCGGTATAGCGGTTGTCGCCGATTGTGTTTTCAAAGGTTTTGGAATAACCCGCTTCCGCCAGTTTTCCGCCGTAGGCTTCGAATTCGGCAACGGAGGTGTTGTAGACAATCTGCATCCGGGAGTTGTATACCGCATCCTCGGAATAATCCGTCAGCCCGTAGCCGCTGTCATACACATTGAGGGAAAGCTCGCCGCCCGCATAATCCGGAATACCCGAAAGCAGCCAGCCGTGCCGTCCCTCCGGCACTTCCACCGTTTGTGAAAGGTCGCCGGAAAGGGTCAGATTTCCGCCCGCCAGATCGTTCTGACAGGTATGAAACAGCTCGCCGACAGCCAGTTCCAGCATCGCATCGTCCGACGCCTGAATCACCAGCCGCCGTCCGGACACCCGCCAGAGATATCCCCGCTTCGGAATCTCCCCATCGGTCACCGCGCGGGATTCGGCACGGTTGGTTCTCCCCAGCAGAATCTCATAGGTGTCGGTTGGAACATTCTTGTTGAAGTTTCCGCCGTCTCCCACCACCGGCATCGCAACACCGGCATCGGAAAACCACTCCGAAAGTCGGTTCGCGGCTCTTTGGACCGCCAGACTGCCGCTCCGCGGCGTTACAATGCTGAAATTGGTCTTTCCGTTCTTTACAAGGAGGAGGGAGCCGTCGCCCGGATCCGGCTCATCGGTATCCTGCCCGAGAGTGGATCCCGAATCCGGCACGGGCCGGGTACGATCCCCGAAGCTGTCCTTCCCGTTTTCGTTTCCGCCCTTGCAGGAGGCAAGCAGCACCGCCGCCAGCAGGAGCAGAACGAACCAAATCTGATTTCTGTTTCTTTGCATCATTCTCATCATAGGATAATCACAGGTTTCTTGCAAAAACTTATTCCGGCTTGTAGTGGCTGTCGTAGAATTTCATCAGCTTATCAATTGCGTCCGTTGCCAGGCCCTCGTTGGCTCTCACTGTGGACACGAAATCGCCCGGTCTCTTTTCCAGAACCAGCTTCGGAATTTCGGAGGTCACATTCCCTGCCAGCTTGCCGAAATTGTGGATGGTTGCAAGGTCGAAAATGCGATCCTCAAAAATCATATCCATCATAGCCCAGGTCTGCGGGTCGCGGGATGCCTGATACTTCAGAACATTGTCATAGAAGACCGGAATCAGCGTTTCCTCGCCGCGGCAGGAAAGCGCCTGCAGAATCATCATCGACATCCGGGTATTCTCGGCGTTTCTCGGAACGCAGAGCGTCGGACAGTTGTAGGTGGTAACCGGGTTGTAGTAACGCGTCTGCTCCTTGGTGTATTTCGGCATGGGAACCACGCCGTAGTCATGCTCGTAGCCGCGGAAATAGACGGGCAGATTCAGAACGCCGGAGATGTAGAACAGCATCTGCTGCTGTTCAAAGAGTTTCCGGCCGCCGCTCCAACCGGCGGTGTGTGCATCCGCCATGTAGGTCAGGGTGGAATCCGCAACCAGATCGTATACCGCGTTGAACACGCCGTCAAAATCAAGCACCCGGTCTACCAGGCTGTAGACGATTTTGTCATCCTGATAGTAAGCATAAGGCATACCGCTTGCCTGGATCAGGAAGTCCAGATTTGCCAGCTCGCCGCCGATGCCATAGATGTCCTTGCCGCCGATTTCCATCACTCCGTCTTCGTTGACATCCAGGTTGACTCTTTTGGCAAGCTCGAGGACCTTTGCAAATGTCCATTCGCCGTCTTCAACCAGCTTGTAAATATCCACATTCAGATTGTGCGCCAGAACCATATCCTTGTTGAAAATGGTTGCCCATGTTGCCATTTTATCAACATAGGTCGCATCCGAAAGCACGCCGTAAAGCTGATCGTAAATGGTCAGGTTCTCAATAAAGCGCTGATCCCACCAGCTGTCGGACAGGTCCAGGAC
>CAKSUH010000033.1 GCA_934500855.1 uncultured Eubacteriales bacterium | reverse complement strand
CATATATTTCTCTGTTTTCAATTTTGCTGATGATGACCGTATGATACCAATCGCCCGATTCATTGGCATACTGCACTGCGTCCCCCACCCTTGCCATTCTGCGCGGAACCTCTGCGGCATAGGGTCCCACTCCGCCGTTACGCGAAGCAAACTCGGGAGCGCCTGTCATGAAGTCATAAAAATACGCCACGCCGCTCCATGCGGGAGCGCGGTCCGCATCCGAGATATAGTACCATCCGAAGTCGGGAGTTCGGTTCATCACGCAACTTCCAGCCAGAACGCACTGAGAGACAAAATTTGTGCAGTTACCGCCCCGTCCCGTAAAATCCACAAACAACGGGTTGCGGTCAAGCGCCCACCGTCTCGCATATGCCACCGCGCGTTCCGCGTCATACGGCTTTGTCAATATCATATCCTTAAACGCTCTCCTTTCAACGCATACTCTCCAACAGTATATGCGAAAGAAGCAAAACCGCCGCAGGATTTTTCCCGCGGCGGCAGTTTTTCAGTTGATGTAATTGTCGTAGATCGTTTTTGCGTCCTTCATGACTTCCGCCCCACCGTTTGTTTCTCCCGTCACGCAAATGTAGGTTTTGCTGTTATCTGCGGTCCGGGCAAAGCTGACAAGCGAATACATATAATTGGAGCCGGAGCCGAGCGTTCCTGTCTTTCCGCCGCCGAGCGACAGCGATGCAAGCTTGAATGTTCCGTACTTTTTCTCGTATGCGGCAATCCGCCCCGTCCCGTTCACATTGAACAGCGTGCTGTAAAACTGACTGTTATACGCAGGGACAAAATCGCCGTTCTTGTTATAGCCGAACGCGCTGAATTTGCGCGACGGTGTGGAAAGGATCTCACGGATCCGTTCGCATTGCAACGCGCGCATCATGATTGCCGCCATGTCCGAAGCGGTTGAATAATTGTTCTCACTGTCATATCCGACCGGATTATCGAAATGCGTGTTCCGCAATCCCATTCTTTCAACTTCGGCATTCATCAGATCAACAAAAGCGGCTTCGTTCTCGGCAGGCGTAGCTTTTTTACAGATGTAGGAAGCCACCATCATCACGCAGTCCGCCGCCGAGACTACACCGATCCCGTACAACTGCTCCAACAGGTTCGAGCCGTCTCCGACATCCGCCCAGTGCACCGTCAGGCCGCGATATTTTCCCGCACGGACATAGTTATGAATTTCTTCCGTATTGGTCACAGGTTGCGACAGGTCGCGCTCTTTCAGATTCTCGCAAGCCACCAACAGCGTCATGACCTTTGTCATGGATGCGGGAGAGAAGCGCGTGTCAGCGTCCTTCCCCGCGAGGATTTCTCCCGTTTCCGCATCAATCAGAATCGCATAATCTGAGCTGATTTCGCTGATACTCTTTGTGTTCGCACCGCTCTTCGGCAAAACAGCCGCCCCCGGGGTAAACAGGATTGCTCCCGGGTCGGACGGATTGGAGGGATCCCCCGTTCCGGCTTCGGACCCGCTCGGCTTGTCGGCTCCGTGCGACGGCAGAACGGTCCGCACGGTCATCACCGCCACCAGCAGGCAGACAAACAGCGCTACCGCCGCAACGGTCACCGAAAAGACAACGGTGGAGATTCCCGCATGACGCTCTTCTTCCGCCAATGATTCGGGGCGACGACGCAATTGCGGCTCCTCGGGAATATCGTCCACGCGCCCCATATAGATCGGCTGTTCCCGAGGCGGCGCGCTGTTCCCGCGCGGCTTTGTATCCCGTTCCTTCTCCGATGACATCGGATATTTTCGATTCATGACGGTCCTCCGTGAATAATGGTTCTTTCTATTATTTTACCGCAAAACAGGCTTTCTGTCAACCGCTTTTTGCAAGATTCTTCGTCAAAAAAATTTTTTCTGAAAATTTCAAAAAGTTATTGACATATGACGGAAACTGTGCTATAATAAAAGCGTCAAGGGAAAGGAGGAAACGGAACGAATGGCAAGACCGAAAAAAGAACGCGTCATCTGTGCCGGTCCCCGCTTTCATGACTTCGCACCAACCGATCACACGGGAACCGATACGCAGACGATGTGCTTTGACGAATACGAGGTCATCCGCCTGCACGATCTGGAGCACTTCTCGCAGGAAGAGACCGCAAAACAAATGCTGATCTCCCGTCCGACGGTCACCGAACTGCTCGCATCGGCGCACGAAAAACTTGCGCGGATGCTGGTAACGGGCGATCGACTGAAGCTGCAGGGAAGCAGTTGCGTGGTCTGTGAGATCGGAAAAAACTGTCCCAAATCAGCGGGGACCGACTGCCCCTCGCGGCACTGTTGCCGTGCGGAATGTCGGAAACGCTGTCAAAATCAAAATCAAAAAGAATCTGAAAGTAGAAAGGAAACACTGTCATGAAAAAATGGAGATGCACTATTTGCGGAGAAATCGTTGAATCCGAAACCAGACCCGAAATCTGCCCGCTTTGCCATGCGTCGGGCGATAAGTTTGAGGAAGTTGTAGAGGAAGGCATGAACTGGGCAACCGAGCATGTTGTCGGCATTGCAAAGGACGCTCCCGCCGAGATCGTTGAGGGTCTGCGCGCCAATTTCCAGGGTGAGTGCACCGAGGTCGGTATGTACCTCGCCATGTCCCGCGTTGCGGCAAGAGAGGGATATCCCGAAATCGCGCTTTACTGGAAGGAAGCCGCTCTTGAAGAGGCGGAGCACGCGGCAAAGTTTGCGGAACTGCTCGGCGAATGCGTCAGTGATTCCACCGAAAAGAATCTGTCTGTCCGCGTCTCTGCCGAGAACGGTGCAACCGCCGGAAAATTTGAACTGGCGAAGATGGCAAAAGCCGCAAATCTGGACGCGATCCACGATACGGTGCACGAAATGGCAAAGGATGAAGCCCGTCACGGAAGAGCGTTTGCAGGATTGATGAAGCGCTATTTCGGGAAATAATAAAAAAGCGGAAAAGTGGGGGCAATCCCCCACTTTTTCTTTGTTTCGGGTAAGAAAATTCCGCAAAACGGTTGACAAAACACCAAAACTGTGCTACAATTGATGTAGAAAGTTTTTTGTATGGAGGGTGTATCATGGGATTGTTCAAGCTGTTCAAAAAAAGCAAGAAAAAGAATGAGCAGGAGTCGTCTGCCGTGCCGGTAACGCCGGAAGCAGGAAAGGAAGAACCTGTTGCCCAGCCTCCGAAGGTCACCGCTGCCGAACCGGAAAAAGCGGTAGCCGCCGAGCCGGAAAAAGCAACGGAAAAACCGATTGAAAAAGCCGAAAAGTCGGCTGAAAAGCCTGCGGCTAAGCCGGTTGCGAAAAAGCCCGCTTCCAAAGCGCCTGTCAAAACGGCATCTGCGGGAACCACGGTTCCCAAAAAAACAGGCACGGCTTCCGCGGCAAAAAAGCCCGCGTCTGCGTCGAAGTCGGCTTCCAAAGCGCCCGCCGCAGTCCGTACTTCGTCCGCGCCTGTCCGTCAGGTCAGCCGCCCCTTCTTCGTAACCACCGAGGAGGATATCCGCGTTGCGTTTGATGAAGCCATTGCCGCCGCGGAAGCCGAGATTGCCGCAAACGGCGCAAAAGCGGTCGGTAAATACGAGTTCAATCTGGAAGTTGACGGCTATCATTTCTATCTGATTGCCAACAACGGACAGGTTCTGTTCGACAGCCCCAGTTTTACCACCCTGCTCGGCGCGCTCAACGGCATCAAGACCTTCAAGAAAACCGTTGCGAACACCGAATTCGCCATCAAGAAGGATAAATACGGACGCTTCCGTTTCATCCTTGCAAACAAGTACTACGGCGAGAACTACAGCACCAAGGACCAGTGCCAGAAGTGTGCGGAGTCGGTCAAAAACTTTGCAAACAACTCCCGTATCACGCGCTATAAGCCTGACAGCGAGTCCATCGCCGCGTTTGAAGCCGCCAGGAGCACCAAGCGCACACCGGACAACCTGAACTGGGAGCAAATCGCCAAAGCAGAGGCTGTCGCCGTCAAAATGGGCAAGTTTGAAATTTCGAAGGAAGAGGACGGAGAATACTGCTTCTATCTCCTTGCCAACAACGGACAGATTCTGTATTCCAGCCGCTACTATGCAAACGAAGCCGCCTGCCGTAAGGGCGTGGATTCCTTCAAGCGTGCCGCCTATGTCGGAAACTTCTTTGTTGACCGCGACAAATTCGGCAACTATCGGTATGTACTGAAAAACATCGGCTCCGCCCCCAGCTTCATTGGTGAGTCCTATGACAACAAGCCGCAATGCGAAAAAGTCATTGACTCTGTCAAGAACTTCATCGTCACCGCAACGATTGAGGTTGAGGGTGCCGAAACCGCAGAAGTCTGATTTTATCCCCCGCCTTTTGTCCATTGCCCCGCTGCCGCTTCGGCAGCGGGGCTTTTTCGACCGATTCACATCTTTTCCGACAAAGAATACACTGGTATCAGCGGCAATGACCGCAAGAGGAAAGGAAAACGGTATGAACAGAGGGTATATGAACAACACCTACCGACAGAATTTCAGAAATCCCGTCGGACGGACGGTTCCAACGGTATCCGGCGGCGCATCCTGTCCCTGCCGGACATCAGACAGCGGCAAAGAGCAGACGCTTGCGATTGCATCCGTACCGAGCCAGAAATTTGAAAAGCTGTATGAAGCGGGAGAGGCTTTTCGGCACGGCACGCTGTTTGCCGACCTCGATCTCCCCTACTGCGCGGGAGGCGGAAGATAATGGGCAACATGGGAAATCGCAACGAACAGGCGGCACTGTTCGGACAGATCAGCGAGATCAGCTTCGTGATGGACGAACTGCGGCTGTTCCTCGACACACACCCCGACTGTCGGGAAGCGCTTGCAATGTACGAAACGAACCGCGCACGGCGGCGGGAACTGATCGACAGCTATACGGCAAAATACGGTCCGATTGAAGCATACAGCGCGGGCGGCTCCGCCGATTGGAATTGGACCGACGCGCCGATGCCGTGGGAAAGTGAGGCAAACTGATGTGGGAATATGAAAAGAGACTGCAATTTCCGGTCAAAATCAAGAACCCGGACGCACGGGCGGCAAAGGTCATCATCAGCCAGTACGGAGGTCCGGACGGCGAGTTGGGCGCGTCGTTGCGCTATCTCTCCCAACGGTTTGCCATGCCGTACAACCGCGTTGCGGGTCTTTTGACCGACATCGGAACCGAGGAGCTGGCGCATCTGGAAATGATCGGAGCCATCGTGCATCAGCTGACGCGCAACCTGACGCCCGAGCAGATCAAAGCGCAGGGCTTTGACGCATACTTTGTGGATTTCACCACGGGAGTTTACCCGCAATCGGCAGGCGGCGCACCGTTCAGCGCCATGGCAATCGCCTCCAAGGGCGACCCGATCACCGACCTGACCGAGGACATGGCGGCGGAGCAAAAAGCACGCACGACCTACGACAACATTCTCAAACTGGTGGATGACCCCGATGTCATCGCGCCGATCCGCTTCCTGCGGGAGCGTGAAATCGTCCACTTCCAGCGGTTCGGAGAAGCACTCGGCATGGTTCGCGAGCATCTGGACTCTAAAAATTACTACTATTACAATCCCGCTTACCCGAACGGCTGTCGCGGTCGCTAATCGCACAGCCCCTGCCGAAGTCATCCGACTTCGGCAGGGGCTGTTTTTTTCGTTTTCAGTCGGTTTCCTCACCGAACACGCGTCGGATTGCTTCCAGATAACCGTAACCGTTGAGCGTATCCGGCTCCAGATAACTGGTCTCGGTCCATTCGTTCCAGCTGTTGACGGTCACCAACCGATGCTGTTCGGGATGGCGATCCAAATACTCCTTGGCAAGGCGGAGTGCAACCTCAAAATTTTCGGGAGTGTTGTTCCGCGTCACCGATCCGATGCGTTCCCGAAAGCGCGGGCTGTTGTCCCAGCCGATCGATACATGCGGAAAATAGGTCGGCGAATTCTGCTCCATCAGCGCGTACTGCGCCCTGACATCCTTCAGAATTTCGGTATAATCCCGATCCATATCCGCAAAATGCGCAAACTGATAGTGCGTTACACTGTCAAAACCCATCCGCTCAAACTGCTCGCGGGTAATACCGTCACCCGAATCCACGCCGCTGAGGTTGTTGCCGTTCTTTCCCCATGCCGCCGCCTGCAAATGCAGACCCGCAAAACCCGCGCGGACCGTTTCCTCGCGGAACCACTCCAAAGCCTCTGCCACGGCATCGGCTCCGCCAAGCCCCTTTGCAAGATTGACCAGATCATAGATCATGAACACGGGCTTACCGTCAATCCGATAATAGGAGGGATGCCCGAAATACTTCTCAATGATGCGCTTTGCAATCCGCTCGAATTCCGCGCGCGACTGTGCCCCCTCCCAGACCACGGTCTGTTTGTGATCATCCGAAAGATCGATGTTCCAAACGCAATTCGCGTCATGATTCGCCCACATCAGGTAGAATCTGACCAGATCGTTGTTCTTCGCGCCGAGATAGCCGTTGTCAAGGCACTGCTCGAGAAAAGGTCTGCGATCATACCAATACCAATCGTAAATAAACACATTGACCCCGTGCTCGTGCGCACAGGAAATCTGGCTTTCCATCACATAAGGGTCCGCTTCGTTTACATATCCCCAGAGCGGCTTTCGGTTCCAAAAATAGGCAGGCATTTTCCGCACGGAGTTTTTGACCGACTGCCATTCCCCGATTCCTTCCTTCCAAAAGATCCGCGCCCTCGGCTCGTCCCCTGTATAAGCGGGCCAGATATATGCCGCAACATCGTACCGACTCATGCTGTTTCCCTCTTTCCGATTTGATACCGATAAAAACGGTCCCGTTTTTATTATACCCGCTTCTTTACGGATTGTCAAGCATTTTTACATCGAATCGTCCGACGGTTCGGATTCCCCATCGCAATCCGCT
The DNA here is from genome assembly GCA_934500855.1 of uncultured Eubacteriales bacterium. Lineage (GTDB taxonomy): Bacteria > Bacillota > Clostridia > Oscillospirales > CAG-272 > UMGS1865. The sequence continues at coordinate 3,782 of CAKSUH010000033.1, read as the reverse complement.
TTTGTCGGCAATACTCCCCGCTGTTTTACGCCCGTCTCGGCAGTTCCACCGTAAAGCAACTGCCTACCCCTTCGCGACTCTCCACCGTGATCCTGCCGTTCATCAGCTCAACAATTCTGTTCACCAAAGCCAAGCCGATGCCGTACCCCGTGCGTGCATGGGAGGAGTCACCCTGGTAGAATTTTTCAAAAATACGCGCCCGTACCGCCTCGCTCATGCCGATTCCGTTGTCCTCCACCGCAACCGCCACGGTCTGTTCCGACAGCGTCATCCGAACCCGGATACACCCTCCGCGCGGCGTGAATTTAATCGCATTGCTCAAAAGATTCCGCCACACCAGCGCCAGCATTTCCTCGTTTCCGCGATAGCGCAACAACTCCAGCTCGGGGACAATCTCCAGCTCCTTTTCCGACCATTCGCTCTCCAGAAGCAGGATGCTCTGCCGGATCTGCTCGTCCAGAAAGAACTCCGTCTGCCCCGTTACGATCTGCTGATTTTCCAACTTGGAAAGCGTCAGCACATTGGACGAGAGCCGCGCGAGGCGGTCGGATTCTTCTTCGATGATTTTTGCATATTCATTCCGTTGTTCTTCGGTCAGACCTTCCTGCCGCAATTCGTGCGCAAAGCCGCGGATGGAGATAATCGGCGTTTTGAATTCATGCGAAAAGTTATTGATGAAATCGTTGCGGAACAGCTCGATCCCGCGCAACTCCTCCGCCATCTCGTTGAAATTCCGGATCAGGTCCTGCAGTTCGGGAACGATATAGTAGAGGTGCTGTTTTTCCTCCTGCACACGGATGTCAAAGTGCCCCTCTCCGATTTCTTTTGTCGCGCGGATCAGCCGTTTGAGCGGTTGCAGGTAGTATTTGCTCAGGATTGCGAACAGCACCGTTGAAATCAGCGTACAGGACCCCAACAGCAGGGCGGCGATAAAAATCGGGCTGACCGCCAGACGGTTTCCAAGCTCGCTGTCTCCTAACAGCTTCAGCACAACCCAATAAATCAGCACGATCAGGATAACCGACACCACCATAACCGAAAAGACAAACCCTGTCAGCTTCCACCGCAGGGTTTGTCTGCCCGAGCGCTCACGCGCCGTGTTTTCTTTGCTCCGACCGCCGGACCTCATTTTACGAAAACCGCCTTATAGCCGAGTCCGCGGACCGTATGAATCGCAAAGTCCGAGTTGTTCCGAAACCGATCGCGGATGCGGCTGATATGGACATCCACCGTTCTCTCATCGCTTTCGCTGTCCATATCCCAGATCTCGTCCATCAACTGACGGCGCGTGTAAATCTTATTCGGATAAGACAACAGCTTGAACAACAGCAAAAACTCTTTTTGCGGCAATTCCTGCGTTCCGAACGAATCGGTGACCGTCATGGAATCGTAGTGCAGAGTGGTCGACCCGACCGTCAGTTTCCGCTCGCCTGCGATGCGTGACCGCCGCAGGAGCGCCGCGATCCGCAGAATCATTTCCTCTTCGTCCACGGGCTTGACCATATAGTCGTCCGCACCGATGATAAACCCGCGTTTCTTGTCCTCTGTCGTTTCCCGCGCAGTCACCATCAGAATCGGGAGCATACATCCCGCCTTCCGAAGCGTATTGGTAAATTCATAACCGTCCATACGGGGCATCATGACATCCAGCAGGATCAGATCAACATGATTTCTGTCGAGCAGCTCAATTGCCTCACGACCGTCGCAGGCAAGAAGCGGCTCATAACCGTAACGCGTCAGAACCGCCGCCATCAGCTTTCTTGTATTGGTGTCGTCCTCAACAACCAGAATCCGGAACATAACTTCATCCCCTTCCTTGTCCCGTCAGTGTACCACGCGATTGTAAACCGAATGTCAACAAATGAAACAATGCAAGAAAAATTTACAAAAAGGATTTTTTTGCCGCAAGAAGTCGGATTGCCGCAGACTTTCCTGCGGAAGGCACTCGGAAGTCGGCTTTTTGCGCAAAGTTGCGCACTTTTGCGCAAACGGCGATCGGAACATGATTTTTTGCCGATTTGAGCGGAGTCCTTGACAGCCGTCCCTTTTTTTCTTATAATAATAGATGATATTCGGAGCGCAGTCTTGCGGGCAGACAAGCCGGCAGGCAGACGGGCGGTTGACCTGACCGTCGTCGGCGTTCCGATTTGTCCGATAATCTTTCTGAAAAAGGAGAAGACGATATGTTTGATGTTGCTGTCATCGGTGCCGGAGTTGTCGGCGGAATGATTGCAAGAACCCTTTCGGCTTACGATCTCAGGATCTGTATTCTGGAACGGAAAAACGATGTTGCCACGGGAGCAAGCTGTGCGAACTCCGCAATCGTTCACGCAGGCTTTGACGCGCAGGAGGGCACGCTCAAGGCAAAGCTGAATGTCCGAGGCTCCGAGCTGATGTCCGAGGTCTGCCGTGATCTGGGGGTCAAATACAAAAACAACGGCTCGCTTGTCATCGCGTTCAACGACGAGGACATGGCGGAGGTCGGAAACCTTTACCGCCGCGGCGTTGCGAACGGCGTCAAAGGGTTGGAAGTCATTGACGCCGCCCGTCTGCGTGAACTGGAGCCGAACATTTCCAAAAACGCCGTCGGCGCGCTTTGGGCACCCACGGGCGCGATCGTCTGCCCGTATGAACTGACGATTGCCGCCGTCGGAAACGCAATGGACAACGGCGCGGAACTGCGCCTGAATTCCGAGGTCACGGAAATTGCCGATAACGGAGACTTCTACACGCTGACCACCGCAACCGGAACCGTGGAAGCCAAGTACATCATCAATGCGGCGGGCGTTTATTCCGACGCGGTTGCAAAAATGGTCGGCGATAACAGCTTTACGGTGCATCCGCGCAGAGGCGAATATGTCCTGCTCGACAAGGAGAGCGGCGGACTGGTCAAGCACACCGTATTCCGCACGCCTTCCAAAATGGGCAAGGGCATTCTGGTCACCCCGACCGTGGACGGCAACCTGCTGACGGGTCCGACCTCGGTTGACATGGAGGACAAGGACGACAAATCCACCACCGCCGAAGGGCTTGGACTGGTCATGAAGCAGGCGGGAGAGAATGTCGAAGGCATCCGCTTCAACCAGACCATCACCTCCTTCTGCGGTCTGCGCGCCGTCGGCAGCACGGGCGACTTCATCATCAATATGCCGCGCACGCGTTTTGTCAATGCAGCGGGCATCGAATCCCCCGGACTTTCCTCCGCGCCCGCGATTGCGGAGTATGTGGAGAAACTGCTTCTTGACGCGGGCATGAAGGCAACAAAGAAAGCGGACTTCAATCCCATCCGTCCCGCCTACCACGCCTTCCGCGAGATGAGCTTGGAAGAAAAGAACGAGGTCATTCGCCGTGACCCGACCTACGGGCGGATCATCTGCCGTTGCGAAACCGTGACCGAGGGCGAAATTCTGGCGGCAATCCGCACCAACCCGAAGCCCACCGATCTGGACGGCGTGAAGCGCAGAACCCGCGCGCAGATGGGCAGATGTCAGGGCGGCTTCTGCTCCCCCTACATTGTGGAACTGCTTGCAAAGGAACAGGGCATTCCCTATGAGGCGGTCACCAAGTGCGGCGGCAAATCGCTTGTCAATGTCGGCAGGACCAAGGAGGTAAAGTAAGATGAAACAGGTCGATCTGGTAATCGTCGGCGGCGGTCCCGCAGGCATGAGCGCGGCGGTTGCGGCTTATGAGAACGGCGTGCGCGACATCCTGATTCTGGAGCGTGACGCGCAGCTGGGCGGTATTCTGAACCAGTGCATCCACAACGGCTTCGGTCTGCACCG
>CAKSUH010000032.1 GCA_934500855.1 uncultured Eubacteriales bacterium | reverse complement strand
GCGATCCTGCTTGACGCCGATCCGGACGGGGAGCGAGTCGCGTTCCCGAAGGAAAAGGTTGCGTCGGTCCGCACCGTGTATGATTTCGGTGCCGATTCCCGAGAATGATGAAATTATGACCGGAAAGGATAGTACAGAAGAATGAACGCAGAGCTTTTTACCGCGCTGGAGCTGTTGGAAAAAGAAAAAGGAATTCCCGCGGAGTACATGATCGAAAAGATTGAAGCGGCACTGATTTCCGCCTACAAAAAGGAATACGGAAACAACACCAATGTCCGTGTGCTGATTGACCCCGTGAAAAAGGATGTGCGGGTCTACCAGCAGAAAGAGGTCGTGGAAACCGTGGAGAATCCCGAAACCCAGATCTCGCTTGAGGACGCAAGAGCGCACGCAAAGAAGTACACGATCGGCTCGGTTGTGGAAACCGAGGTTAAGCCGAAGAACTTCCGCCGCCTCAGCGCCGCCGCCGCGAAATCGGTCATCATTCAGGGCATCCGCGAGGGAGAACGCCGGATTCAGCAGGAAGCATACGAGAACAAGCACGAGGAAATCATCACCGCAACGGTCAGCAAAATGGATTCCGAAACCGGCAACATTCTGCTTGAAACCGACACGGGTCGCGCAGTGCTTCTGCGCAGCGAGCAGATTCCCGGCGAAATCTTTCATGTCGGCGACAAAATCAAAGTCTATGTGCTTGAGGTCAACAAGGAAAGCCGCGGACCGATCGTCACCCTGTCGCGGGCGCATTCGGGTCTGGTCCGCAGAATGTTCGAGTTGGAAATTCCCGAAATCGCCGACGGCATCGTAATGGTCAAGGGCGTTGCGCGGGAAGCAGGCTCCAGAACCAAGATCGCGGTGATGTCGCGCGATCCCGATGTCGACCCCGTGGGCGCCTGCATCGGAAGCCACGGCTCGCGTATCTCGGCAATCGTGGATGAATTGCGCGGCGAAAAGGTGGACATCGTGAAGTACTCCGAACAGCCCGAGGAATATGTTGCGGCGGCATTGGCTCCCGCAGCGGTCCAATCGGTCACCATGACGGGAGAACGCTCCTGCCGCGTTCGGGTCGAACCGGACCAGCTCTCGCTGGCAATCGGCAAGGAAGGACAGAACGCACGCCTCGCGGCACGCCTGACGGGATGCAAGATCGACATCAAAGCGGACGACGGCGACGACGAAGCGGACGAGGGATAAGCCCTCCCCTGCCCTATGGAAAAGAAAGCAAAGAAAATCCCCGTGCGGCAGTGCATGGGGTGCAATGAACATAAGCCGAAGAGTGAGCTGATCCGTGTGGTCAGAAGTCCCGAAGGGACGGTTTCTCTCGACTTTACCGGCAGAAAAAACGGGCGCGGCGCGTATCTTTGCAAAAACGCCGCCTGCCTGCGCAAAGCCGCAAAAAGCCATCGGATCGACCGCGTGCTGGAATGCACGATCCCCGATGCGGTTTATGAAGAGATGGCGCGGGAGATTGACGACAATGGGAACGCCTGACCGCACGCTCGGCGCGCTGGGACTTTGCGCCAAGGCGCGGGCGCTGGTCTGCGGGACTCCGATGATCTGCGAGGCGCTGGCGGGCAGGCATAAGCCGATGCTCACGGTCCTTGCCGCCGACAATTCCCCGGCAACCGACAAGCGGCTGGAGGACAAATGCCGCTACTACGGCGTACCGACGGTCCGCATCGCGCAGGACGGCGAAACGCTTGCGCGGGCGGTCGGACAAAGCGGCAGACTTGCGGCGGTCGCAATCACCGACGAAAATCTGTGCCGACTGGTGAAGCGTACACTGGATTCACCGGGCACACGGAACGAGAATCACAATGCGTGACGCATCTGTCTGCGGCAGATGCGAATCAGGAGGAAATATGGCTGATAACAAAACACAGTTCAAAATCAACAAGCTGGCGAAGGACCTCGGACTGAAAAGCAAGGACCTTTGCGATATGCTCGCAAAGCGAGGAAAGGAGGTCGCGGTTCAGAAATCGCTCGAACCGGCGGAATTTGACATCCTGTTCGATTCGCTGACGGGCGAGCATCAGATCAGCGACATCGGCAACTATCTGGAAGGAAAGTCCTATATTCCGTCCAAAAAGAAGCCCGCAAAGAAGAAAGAGGAGGCAAAGCCGAAGGCGGAGTCCGCTCCCGAAGCGACCCCCGTCAAAGCGGAGCCGAAATCCGAGGCAAAGCCCGAAACAAAGCCCGAGGTGAAGGCAAAAGCCGAAGCAAAACCGAAGGCAGAGTCGGCTCCCGAGGCGGCAAAGAAACCCGCCGTGCAGGCAAAGCCGGCAGCTTCCGCGGCTCCGGCTCCTGCGGCTCCTGTTGCTCCCGCCAAGGCGGATGCGCCCAAAACCGCACCGACCGCCGCGCCGAAGCAGGCAGAGACGGCAAAGCCCGCCGCGCAGGCTCCTTCGCAGACTCCCGCCGCTCCCTCCGCACAGCGTCCCGCATCCGTTGCGGGCAATTCGGGAATCCGTCCGCAGAACGGAACCCCGATGCAGAGACCGACACAGACTCCCGCCGCAGGCTACGGTGCAAACCGTCCCGCAGGCGGCGCACAGACCGGCGCACGGCCCTATTCTTCCGCACCCTCCAGACAGAACGGTCAGAGCGGCGGCTATCAGCCCCGTCCGCAGACCGGCGCTTACGGTGCACAGCAGGGTCGCACGGGCGGCTTCGGCGCAGGAAACGGCAACGCTTCCGGCACCTATGGTCAGAGACCCGCGGGCGGAACCTACGGTCAGAGACCGACGAGCGGTTCCTTCGGCGGAAACGGCTCCTTCGGAGGGCAGAGACCGACGGGCGGCAGCGGCTTCGGCAGCGGTTCCTTCGGCGGTCAGAGACCGACGGGCAACTTCGGCGGCAACGGCGGCAACCGCGGCGGAAACAAGAACGGCAACCGCGGCGGACGGTTCGGCGGCGACAAGGGCGATTTCGTTCCGAGCGGACCGCGCGAAACCTTCAAGGCACAGCCGATCGTGCGCGGCGCTTCGACAAATGTCAATCCGGACGGCACGCTGAAGGGTCCCCGCGTGGTCAACACGAGAGGAACCGAAGGCAATGTCGACCTTTCCAAATACGATGAGAAGCTGGACACCTTTGTTTCCGACCGTGAGCAGAGCAACCTGCGCGGCGGCAAACAGCAGGTCAAAAAAGCGCCTCAGCAGCAGTCGGGACCGCAGGGTAAGGGTTCCTTCGGACGCACGGGCGGCAAACAGGCATTCGGCAAGAATGCCAGAGGCGGCAAGCGCCCGTCGCAGATGCAGTCCCCCATCATCAAGCGCCCGACCTCCATCGAGTTGCCCGACGAGATTCTTGTCAGCCAGCTTGCTTCCAAGCTGATGGTCACGGCAGGCGAGGTTGTGAAGAAACTTTTCATGATGGGCATGATGGTTACGGTCAACCAGAGCATCGACTTCGACACTGCCGCGTTAGTAGCGGACGAATTCGGTGTGGAAGCAACGCATGAAGTGGTGGTCAGCATCGAGGACCGCCTGTTCGACGAAGCACAGGATTCCGAGGAACAGCTGGTTCCCCGCGCGCCTGTTGTCTGCGTCATGGGTCATGTCGACCACGGAAAGACCTCCATTCTGGACGCCATCCGCAACACGCATGTGACCTCCGGAGAAGCGGGCGGTATCACCCAGCACATCGGCGCTTACCGCGTCAAGGTCAAGGGCAGAGAAATCACCTTCCTTGACACCCCGGGACACGAAGCCTTTACCGCCATGCGTGCAAGAGGCGCGATGGCGACCGATATCGCAATCCTTGTCGTTGCGGCGGATGACGGCGTGATGCCGCAGACCGTTGAGGCAATCAACCACGCAAAGGCGGCGGGCATCGACATTGTCGTTGCAATCAACAAAATGGATAAGCCGGGTGCCAACCCCGACGCCATCAAAACCGAGCTGACCAAGTACGGTCTGGTTCCCGAGGAATGGGGCGGAGATGTCATCTGCGTTCCCGTCTCGGCGCTGAAGCACGAAGGGATCGACGACCTGCTCGAAAGCGTTCTGCTGGTTGCCGACATGAAGGAGCTGAAAGCCAACCCGAACCGTCGCGCAAAGGGTATCGTTATCGAAGCGAAACTCGACAAGGGCAAAGGTCCCGTTGCAACGGTGCTGGTTCAGAACGGTACGCTTCACGGCGGCGACATCATCATTGCGGGAACGGCAGTCGGTCGTGTACGGTCGATGATGGATCACACGGGCAAAATGCTCAAGGATGCGGGTCCGTCGGTTCCCGTGGAGATCACAGGTCTTGCCGAAGTCCCCTCCTCCGGCGACGAATTTCAGGCGGTCGAGGACGAAAGAATGGCGCGGACGCTGGCAGATCAGCGGCGCGCACAGGCAAAGGAAGATGTGTTCAAGGCAAACGCACGCGCAAATCTGAACGATCTGTTCGCACAGATTTCCGAAGGCGTCAAGACGCTCAACATCATCGTCAAGGCGGATGTGGGCGGCTCGGCAGAGGCAGTCAAGCAGTCGCTTGAAAAGCTCTCCTGCGATGAGGTGAAGGTCCATGTCATTCATGCGGCGGCGGGCGGCATCACCGAAGGCGATGTCACGCTTGCGGCGGCTTCCGATGCCATTATCGTCGGCTTCAATGTCCGTCCCGACAAGACCGCGCTGGATTCCGCAGAACGCCAGAAGGTCGATATCCGCACCTACCGCGTTATCTACGATTGCATCGGCGAAATCGAAGCCGCAATGAAGGGAATGCTCGCGCCGAAGTTCAAAGAAGTCCTGCTCGGTCACGCCGAGGTTCGGCAGACAATCCATGTGCCGAATGTCGGTACCATTGCGGGTTGCTATGTGCAGGACGGCAAGATTACCCGCCAGTCCCAGATCCGCGTTCTGCGCGACAGCGTTGTGATTTTTGAGGATAAAGTGTCCTCTCTCCGCCGCTTCAAGGATGATGTGAAAGAGGTCGCCTCCGGATACGAGTGCGGCGTCGGCGTTGAAAAGTTCAACGACATCAAGGTTGGCGACATTCTCGAAGCGTATATCATGGAGCAGATTCAGGTGTAAAAAGACCTCGGGACTCTGTCCCGAACCCTGCAGGGGCTTCTTGAAAGAAGCCCCTTGACCCAAGAACTTTACCCAAATTGTTTTTTTGAATCTGTCTTTATGTGGTACAAACTTTTGTGTAGCCATATTCCGTGCTACGAATTCCGGCTGCTCCGAGCCAAATCCCGTCCAGCGGGATTTGGACAACGGCATGCCGTTTCTCTCCGCTACCGGATAGAAATGGTTCAGGTTAGTTGATGATCGGGGCGGAAAGACACGCGGGTCGTTCCGCTTCGGTTGAATGTTACTTATTACCGACTGTACAATCCATTACATGAGTGCCGAGATTCCGCCCGCCAATCAAGTGCGAAGCCGCACCATGAAAAGCCCACCTCCCAAACGACCGAAACTTCCCTGTACAGCAACCGCCGTTTCAAGAACGCGGGAAATCCCCACAAACCGAATCGGCGGTTGCCGTGCAGGGAAGTTCGGGGAGGGTCAGGGAGGTTTGGAGGGTAGGTGACAGATTTTGCAACGCAAAATCTTGTCAATAGCGGCTTTGCCGCGTTGAGCACCCCTCCGAAAGGGGTCTCCCTGCGCCTCCAAGGTCTTTCCTCTCCCTTCCAAACATCCCACCAAAGGAACGCGTCATGAAGCATGAAAAATCCTGCGGGGCGCTGGTCATACGGCGCGACCCGAAAGACGGAAAACCGTATATTCTGATGATCCGTCATAAAGCAGGCGGGCACCGCTCCTTTCCGAAGGGTCACATGGAAAAGGGAGAAACGGAAACCATGACCGCCATGCGCGAAGTTATGGAGGAAACGGCGGTACGGATCCGCCTCTCCCCTACCTGCGGTTTCCGACGGACCGTGCACTATTGCCCGATGCCGGGGGTCAAGAAAGAGGTTGTCTATTTCCTCACGGAAACCAAGCAGACCGAAACCCATCCGCAAGAGGGCGAAATCGCCGAAGTGGAATGGATTCCGCTGGATGAAGCGGAAAAAGTCCTGACGCACGAAAACGACCGACGGATCCTGCGCGCCGCCCTGCGGGTCCTGAGCACAAAAAAACGCCGCACAGCATATCCTTTAGCAGAAACCAACTGCAAAAAGGGAGGTGCGGCAGATGAAAATGATCGTATGGAGAGCGCCGAAAATACTCGCGCCATTGCTCCGAAAACTGTTTACGGAAAAGAAAAAAGCAAAGACGGGAACCGCAAGCCGAAACTGAACGGTCATGGGGACCCGCAAGAAAGGAAGAAAAAATGAGATACAGAATCAGACTTGATACCATGAGCGATGTCAACAACTTTGTCAAGATGGCAAGCAAGAACGCCGGAAAGATCACCCTGACCGATGGGGAAAACTTCACCGTCAACGGAAAGTCTCTTCTGGGAGCCATGTACACCATGGAGTGGAACCAGGTGTTCTGCGAATCCGAAAACGAAATTTACCGTTTGATTAAGGACTACATCGTCGACGACTCCGACCCGCACGAAGAGGAGTAATCCCAAAGCCCGCGTCGGCGTTTCCGAGGACAGGAACTCCGCCGATGCCGGACCCCCCAACGCCCGAAGAATGCAGATTTGCAGTTTTGCAGATTTACAGCTTGCTTCGGGCGTTTCGCATATCCGAACCGCCCACTGTCACAGCGCGTTCGGGAGCGTCCTTTGCCTGATCGGATATATACAGATACAGCGGCACCCAATCCGTTCGATTGAGTGCCGCTGTCGGATTTGCTTTGAAATCCCCGCGCCGTTCATCAAAACTCGGGAGAATAATGTCTGTACTCTTCACCGTCGCCGCATACAAAGTAGTACTGATAAGTCATCGCCCAGCCTTTGCTGTTTGCCATAAGCGTTTCCAGTTGATTCACCGTACCCGCATAGTAAAGCTGTTCCAGTTGGTCTCCGTCCGGGAGAGATAACCGCCCGAGTTTGGTCAGGGACGCGGGAAGCGATACTTTCTTCAGGTTCGAGCATCCCTTGAACGCCTCGTCTCCGATCGTTTCCACCGTCTCCGGAATCACTACCTCCGTGATGGTTTTGTTTCCCATAAAGGCTTTCGCTCTGATCGAGGTCACCCGCAAGCCCGTTTCGGGATCCGTCCTTGCAATGACCACTCTTCCCTCGGTCCCATCGTATCCGACCGCTTCCGCCGTCCCGTCTGCTTTCGTTTCGTACCGAATCCCTGCCGTCGGCGTTTCATCCTCTCCGAAGGTCAGGCAGTATTCCGTTGCAAGGCAGTCAGTCCGATACTTCAGATACTTCTGCGCCATGCTTCCGTATTCCAACATGGACTGCAACAGTTCGCGCAGAGCTTGGTCCTCGGTTGCGGTTTTTTCGCGCATCAATCCCAACTTCCCTGCCGCATACTCGCAGATGCTGTAGGCGTCCGTTTCGCTGTAGTAGGTCACGCCGTCCACCGTCACACCCGCGCGGGCGTAGACCGTATCCGCCATCTGCGCGGCGTTCAGTTTTGTAAAGGCAAAGATATAGTAGGGTTCCGTATCTCCCTCATCCAGCGGGCGGTACTCGAACTCCCGACAAACCGCATCGGGAGAGGACAGATCCTCGTTTTCAACGCGAAATTCCATAAAGGGCTTGTCGGTCTTTCCGACCCCCTCGGTTTTGACGGCATAGAGCAGGTACACCTCGTTTCCGAAGGCAAGGTTATGGTGTTCAATCCGCACGGAGGGCGTTGTTTCCGCCGCTCCGAGGGCGGGCAGGCTTACGCAGCCGAGCAGCAGGCTCAGCAATCCGACCATAGACAGGAGCTTCCCGAAAAATCCGGGGGTCATTTTTTGTTTCGCGAGGTGTTTCGGAGTCTGTTTCGTCAGGTTCATTCTCATGTTCTTTTCCGTCTCCTTTTTCCTATTCTCTGTTCCCGGGGTCTGTTTGCGCTCAGAACGGGAAAATCAGTCCCATTCGCCCTGAATATTCTGCAGGCTGAGGGATGAGGTCATAAAATCCGAGGTCTCCCCGACCACATCGGCTACGGGGGCAACATAAAAACGGGTTGCGGAATGCGCGGTCTCCATAAAGTCAAAATCCTCCGAAAATACAGACAGGCAACACCTTGCGGGTTCCGTCGGAGCCTTTTGCACCGTCGGAACCTCTGTGCGGTGTTGCCTTGGTCTGGTTGATATCAGTTTGTTTGATTGTCGGTGGTTGTTTCTGTCCGAAACGATTGCTTGATGACAGCAGGCAGTGCTGCAACGGATAAAGCAATCCGGTCAGGGCGCGAATCATCGGTAAAGGAAGCAACTCGCGCATCATCAGCAAACGAAAAATCCCCGATGCTTTGACATCGGGAAGCTTTATGTGGTGGACCATAGGGGGATCGAACCCCTGACCTCCAGATTGCGAACCTGGCGCTCTCCCAGCTGAGCTAATGGCCCAAAAAGGAAAATCGTTTGCACGGTTTCATTTACAGCTACAGCAATTCAAAGTGTTGGTGACCCCTACGGGAATCGAACCCATATCTTCGCCGTGAGAGGGCGACGTCTTGACCGTTTGACTAAGGGGCCAACATTTGCTGACCCGTATAGTATAGCACATTTTCTTGGAAAATGCAAGAGTTTTTTGAAAAAAAGTTTGTTGAAAAGCAAGATTTTTTTCGCTGATACGCCCAATCGGACAAAAAGTCGCGTTTTTCCGCCTTATTTCGCCTGTCCAATTTCCTTCCTGCGACCGTTTGAGCCGCGCAGAGCGCGCAAAAAGGTCGGAATCCCCCTACCATTCTGCATTTTTCCGCCGCCGTCGACGCAAGATCGACCACAAGAATTTTTTCTGCCCCTTCCCTCTATCCGCATCCATGAAAATGAGGCGTCCCCGCACATCGGTTGGAAAGCGGCTTGCATCATGATAGCGCTCCGCAGTCGGCACGGATTGCCATTGATTTCGAGCCGTTTTGTCCTAAAAACCGGAACTATGAGCGCGGAAGCTGACCGTCTCCGCTCGGGCTTTTGAAAAAAATCAGCGGAAAGCAAAAGAAATTTCAAAAACCCCCTTGACAAATCGGGCAAAAGCTGATATAATATATTCGTTTGATGCAACGGCGTCCGTGTTAAAACGGTCAGTTGACTCAATCATACATATGCGGGCATGGCGGAATTGGCAGACGCGCTAGATTCAGGTTCTAGTGAAAGCAATTTCATGGAGGTTCAAGTCCTCTTGCCCGCACCATTTCGAGTAGAGATAACGGATTTTTGTTATCTCTACTCTTTTTTGCTCATTTGGCGGGAAGCCTTTTTTATGCTGTAGCAGAAGTCAGATAGGTGATCTCTACGCCCTGCCGTGTTTCTGCGGAATAAGGGGCATCAAGAAAATCAATTGGCAATTCCAAGTAACCAATAAAACGATAGCAGATTTTTATTCTCTGCGTCCGATTTCGCCCGCTTCCCGCCACCTTGGAGACCTCTGTCTTTTCAATCAGTTCATTGAGCAGTGGTCCGGTCAGTGTTTTCATCTCCATAAATTTCCGGATTGCTTTTACAAAAGTTTCCTGTCCGATTTGCTTCCGATCCCTTTCACGAAGTTGCTCCTGCAACATACTGATTCTCTGCTTGAGCGTTTCCCGTTCCGTGTCATATTCATGGGACAATTCCATAAACCATTCATCGGAAACCTTTCCAGTCGCATTATTATGATACAAGCGGAGTGATAAAGGCAATCCAAAAAAACGAAAAAAAGAAAGCAGGTATTTTGAAATAAAAAGCTGTTGCAATCAGTTCGGAATGAACGATTGCAACAGCCACTTTTATTACTATGTTATGGGAGCAGGCGACAGTACTCTTGAAATCGTTTCAAAGCATTGATTACAGCACGGTGAGAGCGATTTCCAATATCTTCTTGACTACCGCCAATATCATACCGATACACCACTTCATCAATATTGTGTGCCAATTGGTCCCATGAGCAGTGCTCCACATCACAGACAAAATCAATCCGCTTGCAGTAATCCTCTACAGTGCTGGGCTTCCCGGATTCTGTCTTTTCTTTATATCCTTTTTGAATTAAATATTTCTTAAATTGGTCCCGCATCATGTACATTCCTTTTCAATTTGTTTTAATACATTTATCCTGATACCATATATACCGGAAAACCATTATCCCTTGAAACAAGGAGATTAATTCATCGCACAGTCCTTTCGCTTTCTTTTTATATCATCAATTGTAATGGTTTTCTTCTTGTCCAAATTATTGTGGCATTCCTTGCATAAGAAAAATATATTATCTCGAATTGGCATATGTGCTTTTTTGAAAGAGGTAAAAAAATCATCAAGATCGACCTCATAGTAATCAGGCTTTTTTTCATATCTCTTTAGGATTGATTTAATGATAACGGGGCGTTCTACAACATGAGCTGAATCAAGGACACAATTTTGTTTGCCACAATATTCACATACCCCACCTTGTAATTCCCGCTCAGATTTACAAATCAACTGTACTTCGTTTCTGCATCTCGGTCCGATGTTTTTATTGAAATCCTGTAATGTTCCGTAGAAAAAGGTATGTGTTGCGCTTTGCTTAACAACCGCGCAATAATGAATATCATTCAAAAAGTCGACAAAATGATTCAGTGCGCTTTTTAATGAATTTATTCCGGAACAGTAATCACCATCAATTATAATATCAACTTTTGGTTCTTCCCCGTTTCTCCTGTTTTGGGCGGTATATGTAAACTTTTCCAATAACTCAACACATTTGTCTTTGGCATACTCATCCAAAACATCATATTCCTTGCCGATGCGGCGCAGCCGCGAAATGACATCGTTGCATGCTCTTGCCG